>JAZSHZ010000288.1:0-2196 GCA_045533555.1 Eubacteriales bacterium | reverse complement strand
GAAAGGCCAGTTTCCGGCAACTGCACTACAGCTTCATAAATTGCCTGGAATTCGTCCTGCCATTCTTTGGTTCCGCTGTAGGAACGCACATCTACCTTTGTCGGCTTGCCTTCTTCATTACAGTTAATTGTTGCGTATACTGTATCTCCTGCATAGATTTTCATTGTCTGATGAGCATCATCTCTGAATTCGATACTGATTTCGGAATCCGGGAAAATATCCCTGAAAACATCTGAAATTGCATCGCCATACCTTTCGCTTTCCAAATTCGTCGGCGGAGCAACATAATCCGCAAGCGTATAGATTTCATAGTATTCTTCCGGCGCTTCTCCGTCAAGAATCATTCTGAGATTGGTGAAATCCCATGCCCGATAATAAATGCTCTTATCAAACGTTCTGTAATTCGGATCAGAATAGTATGTTGCACAGATCCAATAAGGCATGTCTTCCCGCACATATTCGATAAATGCAGATGACTTTGAAGCGCCATGTATACTCTGATAGACCGTTGAAGCATGCGCATTCTGCGTCCTCTCCGTCCATGCATGTTCAAATCTGGCCGGCTGTCCGCCGCTTACAATCTTTCCATCCTCTACATGATAGGTTCCGCCGTGTCCGCCGTTATGACTGTTGCTCGCAACAAACCAACTGTCGCAGAAGATATTGATGTATCCATCCGCTTTTTGCAGATATACATAGCCGCTTCCGAAGGAGTCGTTCTGGAAATTGTCAAAATACATGGCGTGCCTGTATGTATCTGCCAAGTACACTTCACCTTTATCAATCTGATACAATCGAAGCTCAATACCAAAATGTTCAGGCTCCGCATTGTAGTAATGGTCATCGTCATACCCCGATGGATCCGCATAATCATAGGTGGAGTAAACGCACAGCATGTCCTGCTTTCCGTTCTGGTCAAGATCACATACAACAGCGCTCAGGAAGCCGTTCCCGCCTTTTTGTCCAATTTCTTCCCAATGGGATTCATCGCGCTTCCATTTAACCGGAATTGCCTCATCACTTGCAAGGCCTTCACCCAATTCACGCCTGGTTCGAAGGTACTGATAATACAGGTGCACCGGATCAAGATTCAACGGCGATACAATGCACTTTTCCTCTTTGACTGTAAGAATTCTAATGCCGGAATCGTATTCGGGATCGGTAGAAAACATAGGATTTCCGCCATTTCCGCTGTAAAAGCCCGACATCTGCTTTCCCGTTGCCGATACAAGAAACTGATTTACATCGCTCTGTCCATTCATGATTTCGTTCATAAACGACGAAACCGTATATGTTCCGTTCATATCTGTCATTGAACGGGCAAGCCCGCCCTGATAAGGCGATCCATGTTCCGGTTCATGCTGATCGCCTGCCGGAACGTTTACCCCGATGATGTTTACATAGTCTCTGTCAAGACTGCTCACTTCGCTGACGGAAACCGCAAGAGAACCATACCGGCTCTCCGCAAGGACGATGATTCTGCCCTTTACGTTTTCCTTAAGCCATTTGATAACTTCGTTATAGTAAACCGTCCGGGTATTTCCATTCTCCGGCGCTTCCACTCCCGCAACCGGTTTTCCGTTCTCAACAGCAGAAAACGCATTCAGATACACATAACTTACATCATTTTCATCCGCATTCGAGAGATCCGAAAGCGCAGTCAGTACATTGGTTGCATTCGGATCGGAAGCGTCGATCAAAACTGACTTAACATTGATATTCTTCTGATCATAATAAAGATGAGCAAACGTATTTTCCTGCAATTTGAGCGTATTTTGCATGAGATAGCTGTCCAAAAGATACGGCGACGAATTCACGCCCAGCAATACAGCATTCGCTTCAGGAGTAATGTCGAATACACAGCTGTAAGAGCATCCGCCGATCTCCGGGGAAAAAGCTTCTATAATCAGCTGAGGCTCAATCTCACCGACTTCGTTCCTTTCCTTGGCAAGCGTTTCATCATAACGAAGCGTAAGATCAAATCTATATGTGCTTCCGCAAGCCAGATAACCGATATACTCAGAAGTAACGCCGTTGTTTTCGACTACAAGCCCGTTTTTCCCCTCAAAGGATAACGACACACTCGGCGCACCGGTCATTGTGCTGAGTGCGCTTTCGGGTGATCTGCATTCCAATCTGAAACCGGCTGAGATTTTTCCGTCCATGGTGCCTTCGGAATATTCTGCCCTTATGTAC
>JAZSHZ010000134.1:0-23461 GCA_045533555.1 Eubacteriales bacterium | reverse complement strand
GGCTCCTGGACAAATCCCGAAGCAACCTATATCAACGCAGGAAAGTATTATCTCTTCCTTAATTCCACAGTGGGCGGTGCAGGAACAGACACAAAGTATCTTCACGTTTCGGGCATAAAGCTTTCACGTCAGGCAACCGTTGATATGTCTGTTTCCTTCGAATCAATCGAAGCAGGAAAGAGCGCAACACTTCAGAGCACCGTAATATCGGGCGAGAATGTTGACCTCACAGAAAGCACAGAGGTTACATACGAAAGCTCTGCACCTTCTGTTGCAAAGGTAGTTGACAATGTTGTTATCGGTGTTTCCGAAGGAACTGCAAAAATTACCGCAACTGCAACGGTTGACGGAAAGCCTGTTACAGATACCGTTGAAATCACGGTATCTGCACCCACGGCAAAGAAGACAATAACCCTTGCATATTCAAATAACGTTGACAATGAAATCATCGTAAAGGGAACAAGCTATACCCGCGGCGATGAAGTAACATTGGATGCTCCCGAAATTGACGGCTATACCTTCCGTCACTGGGTACGTGGAAGTGCTGAGCGCGGCGACTGGGTATCCTCCGATGCAAGCTACACCTTCACTCTTGCAACAAACACATATCTCACCGCAATATACACCCCTGAAAGCGATGATAAGATAGTTGAGTTCTTCAACGGCAACGGCGAATACTTAAGCGAAGCAAATGTAACGGACGGAAAGGTAACACTTCCCGAAGAAAAGCCTTCTCTTACAGGCTTTAAGTTTATCCGCTGGCTCATAGGCGAGGATGAGGAGCTTACGTCGGAAACGGTTCTCACGGAGAGCATAACGCGCGCAGTTGCGGAATTCGGAAGCGACGGAAGCACATATACCGTCAGCGGAAAAGAATGTGCCTACGACGATGCGATTGAAAACACCTCCGAAACCCCCGTTGCATGGTATCGTGACGGTGTTCAGGTAGCCTACGGCACATCCTATACCTACTATGTATGGGACAATGTTTCTGCCATCACCTCCGATTCGGAAGGAACGGAGAAGCCTCTCGTTGTTCTTGACAGTGCTTCAAAGGGCAGTGCAAGGATGATTGAATACGATGCAGGCGGCAAGGAAATCGTTGAGGTGGGTATCCTCTTCGGCGACAGTGCAAAAATCACGGTTGACAGCTGTGAATATAAGGCAACATCGCAGAAAAAGCTGAATCACGGTCAGTTTACCGCAAAGCCGAACGGCAGCGAGACCGTCGCACGCGGATACCTTATCTATAATGACAACGGCACATATAAGGTAGTTTACAGCGACTGATAAAAACAAAGAGGGGCGGCTTGAAATAAGGTCGCCCCAAAGTTGCATACAAACCCTGTGAGAGGAGAAATATATGAAAAGATTATTATCACTTATCCTTTCCCTTTCGCTTATCATCGGAATACTTCCGATGCTGCCGTCAGAGGTTTCTGCGGCAGGTGTAAAGGAGATAAGCACGGAATATAACTTCACAAGAGCTGCATTTGATAACGAGCAGTTCACAGATGAGCTGGGATCTGCAAGCTGGAGTGCAAAATGCGTGACAGACGCATCTATGCTCAACCGTGAGGTCTCAACCGGTGAGTGGATTTACCGCGGCGGAACGAAGACCTACAACAACCCACCGTCCACAAGTACTTATGTGGGTTATTTCAACCATGCAACGATTGATGTCCTGAAAACCGGATTTTCCATATACAGCGGTGCGGCATCCTCGGGACTCAACACAACCGTTCTTGAAATCAAAGTCGATAAGGACGACTGGTATAAACCGAGATTCAACTATTACAAATACAACAGAAACGGCGTTCTCAACGTCTACCTCGTTGACAAGGCAGAGTTTGACGGCAGAAGCGGCTGGGACATAACGAACTACAGCTATGCCGTCAACCAGATAATCAAGCCGATGCTTCAGGGAACAACGCCCTATGTCACCATAACAAAGCTCGGCTCTGTCGATACATATGATGCAAATTCAACCTCAAACACCAAGGATTTTGATTCATATACGGCGGATAAGGTGTATATCAAAGCAGGCACATACTACCTCTTCATAAATATGACGGAGGGTGATTGCGGCTCGGATACAAGATACCTCCATGTTGAGAGCATCGAGCTTGTCCGCGAAGAACCGCTTCCTCCCCTCACGGATATCGAAGTCGGAAATCAGAGCATTTCCGTCGGTGAGAAACTGAGCTTTGAAGATGAAATCATCTGGAAGAGCAACGGAAATGTCCTTGAAGGCAAGGGTGATGTCACCTATGAAATCATTGATAACGGAGAAGGTGCGCTTCTTTCGGGCAAGGACGGCTTTATCTACGGAAGAGATGACGGCTCGGCAACTCTCCGCGTAACGGGCGAAATGGACGGAGACGTTGCATATAAGGATATAACAGTTACGGTTTCCTCGGATAATTCATATTCGGGTGCCGAGCAGAAGATGTATTTCTTCTTAAGCGGCTATTCCGATACGCAGACATCGCTCACCTTTGTTGCGGATGAAATGAATGCGGAGAACTTTGAGGATAAGTTCCTTTTCTCCGAATACGGTCCCGTCCGTCCCTGGGCGATGGTTTCCGCAAACGTAACGAGAAAGAACGGAAGCGGTGCGTTCTTCCCCCATGACGGAAAATACCTTGACCTTTCAATGGGAAAGGTCGGCGAATGGTGTGCCTTCAAGGTACAGGTGCCGAAGCCCGGAAAATATGCGATAGACATCGGCTGCTATTGCTATTCAAACGGCGGAACGGCGGAGATTTATATGCTTCCCTATGATGCGGAGGTTATGGATTTCCAAAATATTTACGATAATATTGATACTTATGCATCAGAGGAGAACTTTGCGGCATCGGCAGATACATATGAGGCCGATCCAAATGCCGCAGGGCCGAAGATGCAGAGTATGATGGGCTACTTTGTTGCCGATGAAAGCCTTGACTACTCAAAGGGCTATACAGATTATCTTATGATAGTCAAGTCAAACTACAGCGAAATAAATCCGCTTCGCTATTATGTATATCTCCATACTATAAACTTCGTCGGCTCGGGAGATATTGCCTCGGCAGAGATTGATATTACCGATTCGGAAATCGGCATCGGTGAAACTATGAGCATAACGGGTGTTACGGCAAAGAACGCTGCCGGCGGTGTGTTTGATTTAAGCGATACATATATTGAGCACAGTGTCAAAGAGGGCTCGGAGGATATACTTGAGCTTATGGACGACGGCGTGACCTTCAAAGCGCTCTCCGAAGGCAAAGCAACGGTTGAAACCCTTATTCTCATAAGCGGGATTTCGTATGTCAAGGAAACGAAGATTTCGGTATCAGAAGACTTCGCAATAAAGAATGCATATATCTACAGCTCATCCTCAGCAGTTGTCGGAAGACCTGTTGAGCTTGTCAGCCGCATTGAGCAGAATAACCGCAAGGTTCTTTCAAGTGGCGGTATTGAAAGCATCGAGATAGTGAATGAGGAGCCCGAGGGCGAGGTTGTCGCTCTTCTTGCTGACGGGAAATCCCTTGAAGCCATAGGTGCGGGAAGCG
The DNA here is from genome assembly GCA_045533555.1 of Eubacteriales bacterium. Taxonomy (GTDB): domain Bacteria; phylum Bacillota; class Clostridia; order Oscillospirales; family JAAYXM01; genus SIG480. The sequence continues at coordinate 19,907 of JAZSHZ010000134.1, read as the reverse complement.
TCACGCTCCGCGGTGTTGTCCTCGCCCGCGGCAAGCGCTGCACAACAGGAGAGATAACAATACCGGTAAGCCCCATAACAACTCCCTATCCTGCAAGCTTCTCCATTTCCTTCCCCAGAGTTTCTTATCCCGATAACGTTACATATCTCAATGAATATGAGCGATACAGTGCGGACCGTAACTGGACATTTCACAGTATTGCAAATCCCGAAAGCGGATACAGTCAGATAAAGCTTTCCACCTATGACCACGCGGCGATAGTCTGGAAAACGAAGGTTGAGCCGCGATACCTCGCATTCAAGACATATTTCTCGACTCCGGGAAAATATGACATTGAAGTTGAAGGCGTTTCGAGATACAGAGCGGCAAATACCGAAATTTATGCAGTGCCATACAGCCGCGAAAACGAAGCAAATCTTGAAAGCCTTTTGATAAAGGAAAATGAATATTATCTTGGCGGCATTGATTTCTATGATGCCGATCAGTCCTCTGCGGGCATCAAAACGACGAAAAGTGCGGAAGGTGCAACAGGTGAGATTGCAAACGCGGGCGAATATATTGTCGTTTTCAAGCTTTGCGACGGTAAATCGACAGCGGCAAATCAACCCGGAGACTGTCTCTATATAAAGAACATAAACTTTAAAAACAAGAGCGCATTGAGCAGGCTTGAGCTTTCCGCCGAAAACGGTGCGGCGCAGGTTGAAGCAGGCGAGACTCTCGCTCTTTCAAAGAAGCTTTTCCGCGGCGACGGAAGCGAAATGGAGTTTATTGCCGATGAAATGTCTGTTTCCTATGCATCCGATAACAAGAGCGTTGCAACGGTTTCGGAAGATGGCGTCATAAGCGGCATAAACGAAGGTAAGGCGAAAATTACCGCGACCGTCACCCACGGCACGGCAACTGTTTCGGCAGAGCTTGAAATCACGGTCACCGATAGCTCGGGAGTTGACACGAACCTCGGAATTGTCGCCGATGCGGCGGAAACCGTATATGCATATGCATCAACGAGGATAAAGCTTTCCGTTGCAATGCAGAGCGGAAGATGGGTTGAAATTCCGTCCGAATATATCACGTATGAAATAATAAGCGGGGAAGACCTTGCCGAAATTTCGGCGGACGGAACCTTAACGGCAAAGCGTGTCGGCGAGGTTATAATCAAGCCCTCGGTCGATCCTTTCTATAAGGAGAATATTTCGGATATTGAAATCTCCCCCATAGCGATAACCGTCGTTTGGGACAGCACTCTGGAGCCCACAATCTACACAACGGAAGAACGCGAAAACGCAATAGAAAATGCGCGCAAATATGCGTGGGCAAAATCCACTGCGAAAAACGCGGCAACAAAAGCGGATGTATATGTTGACAGACTTGATGATATTTATAATGCAATAGCGCCCGAGGGCATTCCGAGATTCTATTATATCGGTCAGCATTATGATCCGGGAAAGAAAATATGCCGCTATTGCGAAGATGATTTAAGCGCAGATCACGCAAATCAGGGCTTTGTTGCAAATCCCCTTGCGCATCCGTGGAAGGTGAAGTGCCCCGAATGCAAGAGATTATTCCCAAGCAATGACTTCGGCTCCTTCTATGAGCTCGGTCTTTCGGATGATAAGGCACATTGGAATTATGAGATTGCGCTCCAGAAGCACCATGAGCTTTTCGTCTGTGAGGATGTAAAGGCGGGAAAAGAATGTGGTCATACTCCGCCTGCGGAGAATGCTCCGAAGAACGACAGTGAGGAATGGATACAGAAGGATCCCAGAAACGACGAGTGGTATGAATATTACGGCTATGGCGTCGAGGGCGGATACCTGACGAATGAACTGTATACCAATATGGATTCCCGCTGGGGCGTCGATGACAGTATGGGCTACCGCCAACCCTATGTTTCAGACCCCAATGAAAAGGGCTATGATGCAAAATATTTCAATAAGGACGGCTATGCGTGGTACAGCGACAGCGGAAGCACAGGCCCCGTTCTTCATATGTATATTGCATATTATCTCCACGAAGGAGTCTGGTACGGCAACGGAGTAAGTCCCGGTATTGTCAAGACGGCACTTTATAACCTTATTGATGCCTTTGTCTATACGGGCGATATCAAATATGGCAGAGCGGGCGCAATTATACTTGACAGAGTCGCGGATGTTTACCCCGATATGTATTGGTACAGATGGCACGCCTTCAGAAACGACGGCTATCGCGGCGACACCTGCGATATCATCTGGTCAAACTACATAGCAAAGCTGTCCGCAAAAGGTGCAGATGCATTTCTGCCTGCCTATAACGATGCATATGTTGTAAAATATCTCTCGGAAAAAGCGCCGAGATATGAAACCGATGAGCTCGGCAACTGGAAGCGGGATGAAAACGGAAATCTTATCCCGATAAATCTCAAGGACAGCCCGGGTGCGCTTCGCAAGCACGTTGAAGAAAATATTCTTCTCGAAATTTATGACCATATGAAGCGCGGTATGCTCAGCTCCAACTTTGGCTCTCATCAGGCAACGCTCACGGCGGCGGCAGTAGCTCTCAACAAGATGCCCGAAAGTGCGGAAATGCTCGACTGGATGATGAAATCGGGTGAGCCCTTCTCAACGGGTCCCGAGAGAGACGAGCTTATGGAAGGCCTCGAGGTTATGAGAACCTATATCGAGGACGTTGACCGCGACGGTATGGGTAATGAAAATTCAACCCACTATAACGGCGGCTGGCTGACCAACAGTATTGAGTTTGCGGATATGCTTGCTCAATATAAAGGATATACGGCGGTTAATATCTTCAACAACCCGAAATTCACGAAGATGTTCACCGCACACCTCCGCGCAACGCTGGGTAATTACTACTGTGCGCAGATAGGCGATGCAATGTCAACAGCAAGCAGCGGAATCAAGATAAGCCACAACAACATTGATGACGCTGTCGTCGGATTTAAGCACACGAAGGACAGAATGCTCGCGCGTGCAATGTATTATCTCAACGGCAACACTGCGGAAGGACTTCACTATACAATCCTTGACAAGAATCCCGAAAGCCTTGAAAAGGAAGTTGAGAAAATAGTTTCCGAGGATGGAGAATTTTATCTCGGAAGCGATATTATGACGGGCTTTGGCTTTGCAGCACTTCGCGCAGGCGCGGTTCATAATTCCGCAAGTGCGGACACATCGAACAACACAAGCCGCGACTTTGCAATCTATTTCGGTGCAAGCGGTGGCCACGGACATATAGATTCCCTCAATCTCTTCGCGGATGCATTCGGACTTAATATTGCTCCCGACCTCGGATATCCCGAACAGACAGGCTGGGATCCCAACCGTTATGAATGGATAAGAACAACGCTTTCCCACAACACGGTTATGGTTGACGAAAAGGAGCAGGAGGTTACATCCGTTTCAGGAACACCTTACCACTTTGATGACTCCGGCAGAGTAAGGATTATGGACGTAAGCTCCGATGCTTACAGCCACCTTGATGATTACAGACGTTCCGTTATTATGGTCGATGTTGAAGATGAAATTTCCTACGGTGTTGACTTCTTCCATATAAAGGGCGGCCGCGACCATCTTTACAGCTTCCACAGTCAGTCGGATGAGCTTTCCGCAATATCAGGACTTTCCGATATGGAAGAAACTCCGATGTATGAAGACGACGACGGCAATCTTTACGGCACGTATGCAGGTGCAGACGTAAAATACGGTGCGGACCCGGGCGGCGTATTCAACGGCCAGTATCCGAGAGGTTATACCTGGCTTCGCAATGTAAGGACATTCAATACCGTGGAAAAGGACTTCTCCGTTGAGTTCAAGGTGAAGGACTTCAACAAAGTTCTTCCCAATAAAAAGGATATAAGACTTCGCCTTACAATGGTAAACGAAGCACCCTTAAGTGAGGTTTCCTTTGCCTCGGCACTTCCGCCGCAGACGGCAAACAACAAAAACATCGGTGAGCTTGCATATCTCTTGGTCCGAAACCGCGGAACAAGCCTTGATACCACCTTCACGACGGTATTCGAGCCATATATAAGCGGCAAGGAGTATATCGGAAGCATCGAACGTGTCCCTATGGTTCGCGATGAAAACGACAAACCGGGAATGAATGATTCTTACGGTGCAGTTAAGGTAACTCTTAAAAACGGACGTGTGGATTATGTCATTTACTCCACAAACGCAGGTGCAAGCTATGTAGTTGACAATAAAATCAAATTCAGCGGTTTTGCGGGCGTTATGTCTCTCGAAACCATCGAGGGCGAAGAAAAGATAGTTTACAGCTATTTGAACGACGGAAAAACACTTGAGCTTATCGGAAGCCCCGAAATTGAGAAGACGTCGGCATATACGGGCAAGGTTCATAGCTTCACCAAGGAGCTTTCCACGGAAAATTATATCACCTTCACGCCCGATGCCGGGCGAACGGCAGATGCGGAAGCTCTTTCGGGAAAATACGTCTATGTCGAAAATGACGGCGTACAAAACGGTGCTTACAAAATAGAATCGGCAAGGAACGTCGGAGGAAATATTGAGCTTTCCCTCGGAGATGTGTCCCTTATCCGCAAATACGTTGATTCGGATAACTTCGAGCTCGGATATATCTATAATATTCAGGAGGGACAATCGCTTCGCATTCCTCTTTCGGATGTCTATGACAGCTCACCCGTCTTTGATGAAATCAGTGACCTAACCGTAAACGCAGGCAGCGTGATAACGATTCCGATTTCCGTAAAAAGCAATGTCGGAAAGGAACTGACACTTATCGGAACGAGCCTTCCGAGAGGTATGACGCTCGATTCGGATACCGGAAAGCTCACCTGGAAGCCCACTACTTCTCAGGTAGGTGAAAACCATGTTGCAATAACCGCATCGGACGGAACTCTTGAAACAACCGTTCACTTTACAGTCGAAGTATTCGGTCAGACAACCGGCAGCGGTGCAGGTGGCGGCAGTGATGGCGCAGGCTCCGGCACAGGCACAACACCGGGAACAACAACAGAACCCGAAAAGCCGTCAACCGAAACACCTGAAGAAACTGCACGTTTCATCGACCTCGGTGCATATCCTTGGGCAGAAGATGCAATCAACTCTCTTGCAAATGACGGAATAATCAAGGGTACAAGTGAGAACACATTCTCGCCTGCAGCTAATATAACAAGAGCAGACTTTGCAATTCTTCTTGTAAGAGCGTTTAAGCTTTCATCCGATAACACAGAGAACTTCTCTGATGTTACCTCTTCCGACTATTTTGCAAAAGAGCTTGCGGTAGCAAGAAACACGTGTCTTGTCAACGGTATCGGCGAGAATAAGTTTGCACCGCGCAACAACATCACTCGTCAGGATATGATGGTAATCGTTTATAGAGCACTTACGGGAATGAACAAACTCAATGTAGGGGACGGCGTCCTCGACGTCCCGCAAGCAAGCGATTTTGACAAAGTCGCAGACTATGCAAAAGAAGCAGTATCTGCCCTTGTCAATGCAAAGCTCATCAACGGTAAGAACGGTCTTGTTGACCCGACCGACTACACAACACGTGCAGAGGTTGCAGTTCTCTTAAAGAGAATCCTCGACTACACAAAGTAAATAAAGACAAAACAACGGATGAGGATTTAAATGCCTCATCCGTTGAACTTTTATATTGATAAATCAGGGAATGTTTTGCCTCTCAGTCGTCGGCGAGCCGACGGGGTGTAGGCGTTATTTTTGCTTTCGCCGCCCGGTTGCCGCCCAAATAGATACGACTAAATCCGTCTGAACACGTCTAAACACGAATGGCGCAACTCATTGGAAATACAAAGAAAAAGCCTTGCTATCATTGAGATAGTAAGGCTTTTCTTATGGTTGCGGAGAAAAGCAAGAGAACCAACGCCCTGTTGCGGTGCCCGACGATTCGGCTCATCCGAGCCTCACTTGTCGCTCGCTGTCACTCCTTTTTTCTCGCTTCATCTCGCACCGCGAGCGCTCGAAAACGTCCCCTTCGGGTTATGAGCTGATACATTGAACTCGGTCTTAAAATCGAAAGCCTTGACAGGACAGGCTTTGACAACCGAAAACCGACCAACGAGCCGACTAACACAGAAAAAATCGACAAGCTAAAATTACCATTCAGCCCCGTTCGGACACAGTTAGACCAAACTTTACCTCGACTCTCAAAACGAGTGTCACCTGCCGCAAATATTAGTTTCTTCTTGCAGAACAAACCAAAACCACGATTGTGACAGGTGACATTAGTTTGATTATTCAAAGTTTCACTTAGGTGTTTATCAACGCTGGATTCTCCGAAAGCTACATAGGTCACGGCGTAGGAAATCAGGCGGCGAAAGGAACGGTTATATCAAAAGCAAACGCAAAACTCGCAGATTTTGCGGTGTGTTCCGATAAATCACACGAAGTCGATATAAAATCTGTGTTTTTGAAGAAAAACACAGATTTGTTGCATTATTTATAGTTGAATATGGTTATCGAAGTATGTAAGTTCTCTCAGAGTCTTTGCATCATCGAATAAGCTTTTTGTTGTATAGTCTCCGACAAATTCTAGCATTGCATAGTGAAGAATATCATCCGACTTGAAAAATTCGAATCGTTTAAGCCACTTTGTAAAACCGAAAGACAGAGGCTGTCGTATTCTTGCTGAGTCGGTAATTTCATATTGGTAAATATGAATGTTTGTAAGTTTGCCTGAATTATGAATTTTGGAAAGCCAAGATAACTGTTCTTCTTCGGAAAAAGAAAAAAGCTCTTGCCAATACGTTTTGAAGTTTGGGCTGTTGACTTCTTGGAGGAAAAGAAGGTGACTTTCAAAGCAATCTGTGAGACTTGAGCTATGACATTCTGTAGAAAGTGCTATATTATATTTTTTTGCAATCTCGCATATTTTTATTGATTCCAAAACGACTGTTTCGCGCATTTTTTCAGAATATTCGCGGGAAGGGATTTTCCCAGCCCATATCCGCATTGAATTTGTCCCAAGTGCAGCGGCAGTTTCGAGATGAGGAACAATGTCATCGTTTTCTCCAAGATAAAAGAGTGAGCCGTATGAGGAGAGTTCCAATCCGGCATTACGAGTCATTTGCCCGACGTTATGGGCGTTCTTGATATCGCCTGCAGGTACATGGGTATTTCCTATCCATTCTATTGCATCGAGCTTTGCTTGTTTGGTGAGAGAGATAACTTCAGTAACCGATTTTTGTTTGAAAGATACAGAGCATAATCCTGTTTTCAGCATAGAAACCTCCGATAACCAAGCGTTGTCAGATATGTTTTTTTGGTTATACTAACATACATTTCGCAAAAATGCAATAATTATCAGGTGCGAAAATTAAAAGTCTGCAAGGTGCCTAAGATGGCTTTATTGCAGACTTTTTAATGTTTCTTAGATTTTGTTTGGTGGACTGAAATGAAAAAACGTGTCACAAAAATGCAAAGACATTTTGTTACACAAGTGTTAAACTTGAAATATATAAGGCTAAAAGACGATTTCTTTATTGCTTTTTTCAGATTTTTTGCGATATTCACTTGGTGGAATTTTTTCATGATTGTGAAAAACTCTGCTGAAATAATGCTCGGTGCTGAAACCGCAGTATGTCGCAATTTCAGACATCGGCATATTGGTGCTTGTAAGAAGGGCTTTCGCCTTGTTTATCCGCAGTTCGTTTATATATTTATTTGGAGTTGTTCCGAACTTTTCTTTGAACACACGATAAAACTGTCTGCGCTCAAAATTTGATATTTCAACAAGATGGTCAACGGATATTTCGGAGGAGAAATTATTATATATGTAATTTGCCGCACGGTCGATTCCGTTTTCGCTCATCTCTCCCATAGAACGGTCGTCCTGCTTCGATGCGGAAAGAGACATGGGAGATCCATCCAGAGCCGCAGAGAGAAACAGCTCGAAATATGCATTGGCACGAAGCCGTCCAAACTCCGTTCCCGATGCAAACTCATATGCCGCCTGGCTGAGCATCTGCTTGCATGACATGAGGTCATGAGGTACAAGTTCCGGTGGCAAGGAGTTTATGGTCTCTGCAAGTTCCGGCGTAAGCACCTTGAAATAAAAGATAACATACTGGGTTGTTCGCTTGTTTGCGCAGGTATGGCGAACTCCCGGAGGCGTGAAATAAATATGCTCCGGCTTAAAGGGATAGCTCTCATCTTCCAGAACAAGCTTTCCTACCGAGTTCTGGGTAAAGATGAGCTGATAATAGTCTTCGTGGATATGCTTTGGAGGATTTTGGATTCGGTTTGCGACAGACTGCCACTTTCCCGATTTTATTATCTCTACGGACACTTTCGTCACCACCCTGTGCTATACTTGCTCTTTTGGCTCGATTTTAGCATAGGTTTATAAATAAATCAATATCAAACTTCCGTAAAAAGGAGGAAATGCGATGGGTATTCCCGAAGCGAAACAATACATAAAGGATTTTGAGCAGCTCGGTTTCGGTATCTTTCTTCATTTCGGTCTTTACTCTTTGCTTGAAGAGGGAGAATGGACGTACCACCTCAATGAGTGGAAGTATGAAGAATATCGGAAACTTATGGATAAGTTCAACCCGCGCCCGATGCGTGAGCTTGTCCGGGAAATTAAGAAGAGCGGTGCAAAATATATAACCTTCACCACTCGCCATCACGATGGCTTCTCTCTTTACGACACTTGCGGGCTCAATGACTATGACGCTCCTCACTCTGCGGCAGGACGAGACATTGTCCGCGAATTTGTGGATGCGTGCCGTGAGGAGGATATAGTTCCTTTCCTTTACCACACAACCCTTGACTGGTGGCACAAGGATTTTGAAGGCGATTTTGATTCCTACCTCAAATATCTCCGAGACAGCGTTGAGATTCTTTGCACAAGGTATGGAAAAATCGGCGGTCTCTGGTTTGACGGAAACTGGTCTAAAACCGGCGAGGGGGATGTTTGGCAGGAAGATGAGCTCTATGCTCTCATCAGAAAGCATCAGCCCGATGCCATGATAATAAACAACACAGGGCTTACAAAGCTCGGTGAGCTTGGTCACCCTGAAATAGACTCGGTCACCTGCGAGCGCGGTGACGGAACGCCCATTGACCGCGAGGGAATGAAAAAATATGTTGCGGGTGAGGTTTGCGACAGCATCAATAACCATTGGGGCATTGCAAAGGATTATGATATCAAGTCCCCGAAGGTGCTTATAGAAGCACTTTCCAACACACGTTCGGCAGGTCTTAATTATCTTCTCAATGTAGGACCGACAGGGGACGGAAGACTCGATGGCATGTCGGCTGCAATTCTTGAAATTATCGGTAAATGGATGGATAAATTTGGCGAGGCAGTATATGACGGAAGACCTTTCCTCCGAAGTGAGAAAACTCCGTGTTACGCTCTCAAATCCGATGAACACGTTTATTTCTTTTGTCCGAAACTTCGATTCAGCGCAAACGAGAATGCCATTATGGATGCAGAGAAGTTTGCAGGCGAAGTCGAATTTAAAGATTTCCATCCGGATGTTGAAAACGTCAGGTGGATGGACAACAGTGAGGAGCTTGAGATGAAAAAAATCGGAAACTCGCTGATAATAAACTTTACTCCATATCGCTACGGAAACGACTATGTCGTCAGAGTGGCGAGAGCAGATATAAAGAAATAACCCCGAAGACAGATAAAAAACAAAAAGGAGAGATTCAAAATGAAAAAAACTTTTGGAAGAATTTTGGCAACGATTCTTGTTATGGCGCTTGTTATCGGACTTCTTCCGACAACATTTGCGGCAACTCTCGCACCCTCGGGTGTCAAGGTAGTTTATGACTTGGTTTATGAAGGTGCAGTAAATGACTCAAGTATCGAAGGTGTCAAAATGGATGACACTAACGGAATGTGGGAGTTCGGCGGAAAGCATGCAAACGCTGCCACGATTACAAGTAACCTCAAGGGCCACGGAACGAATGCGTTTCTTGCAGTCAACCAGTGGTGGGCAGTTACTGTATATGTTGAGAAAGAGGGCTGGTATGATCTCAGCATAAAGCATAGTGTCGGCTCTGCATCGGGAACTGCCGGAGTTTATTTTGGCGATGCGACAAGCACTCCTGCCGAAATTATGGCAGCGGGAGAACCTGTAAAATCGGTTTCTTTCTACGAAAATAAAAGTACGTCAGCAGGAACGGTTTCTCCTATCGGAACGGTGAAAGTATCTGCACCGGGCAAATATACGGTTGTTTTCAAGGCGGAAGCAAACGGCGAGGGCGGAAGATCGCGCCAGTATATCAAAGAAATCATCCTTGACGGAACGAATGTTGTTGTTCCCGAAGATGGTGAAGATGAGGGAATCAAAATTGTCTATAATATGATTACGGACAAGGTTTCCGGAGGCTCTTGGGTTGATGTCGTTGAGTTTGGCGACACAAACGGCTTCTGGGCATTTGAGACGGCATATAAGGAATTCTCAAATTCTGCATTCGTTCAGGAAAATTCAAGCGGACACGGTGTTGAGGCGGCGTACGGTCTTAACGCGTGGTGGGCAATTAGAGTCTATATCCCGATGAGCGGAAGTTATACTCTTAAGCTTAACCACATTCGTTACGGCAACGGCGGAACAACAAACGTCTATTTCGGAACTCCCGAAGAAGGTGCAGCGGAAATAGTCAAAAAAGATCCCGTCGGAGAGGTGTGCTTCTATTCGGCAACGCAGACAACTGCGGAGGATGACACTGTAGGAACAATCGACGTTGCAACACCCGGTGAGTATATCCTTGTTTTTAAATCTGCAAAAGTCGGCGACGGTAACGGCAACGGAACAAAGAACCGTCAGATATTCAAGCAGGTTATTATCGAGAACGGCGAAGGCTCTGTTCCGATGATTGACATAACTTCAAGTGCAGAAGAGATTGCAGTCGGCGAAACTGCAACGGTAAGCGCAACGTCCGCTCTTATGAGTGACGGAGAAGCGACATCCAATGTAAAAATAGCATACTCGGTAAAGGCGAGTGATGCATCTGTTGCAGAAGTTTCCGCAAACGGCGTTGTTACGGGACTTTCAGAAGGTACGGCAGAGATTATAGCAACGGCAACACAGGGCGAGGATTCATACGAAAGAACAATCAATATTAAAGTAACTGCTCCCGTACCTGCAGAACCGGGTGAAGAAGTTTCCGATACACTCGTTAACTTCACATTTGTTGTAAGTGATGCGACTGCAGGCAGTGTTTCGGCGGCAGGATATCCCGCGGTTGGCGAAGTTGCAATCGGAACATCGGTAGAAGCAACTGCAACAGCAAATGAAGGCTATGAATTTGCATACTGGAGAAACGGAGCAGGAACTGTTCTTTCAACAGAGAAAACCGAAACATTTAAGTTTAATACCAATACAGCAGTTTATGCTGAGTTCATAAAGCTTCCCGATGCAGATGCAACGGAAGTGCCGATATATTTCTACAACGGAAACGGCACACTTCTCGAGAGTAAGAATGTAGAAAAAGGAACAGCATTTGGCTCCTCGAAAATCGCAAATCCGAGCCTTACAGGTTTTGCATTTGCGGGATGGAGTGTTGATGACAATGCAATAATCAATGCTCTCACACGTGCAGTAGCACTCTATGATGATTCAGATGAAAAGTTCACGGTAACGGCTGACGGAGCTGTCATCACAAGCGATGCAACCTACGGAAGCGAAGTAACGGTAACAAGCAACAACCCTGACTTCAAGGCATGGAAGCTTGGCGATAAGATTGTAAGCTACAATAAGAGCTATACATTCTATGTATGGGGCAATGTAACTCTCACATCTGCGACAAAGGGCGAAGCAGCACCCGTTGCGGCACTCACAACAGTTGAAGGCAAGCCCATGCTTATTTACAGCGCACCTGCAGATTGCGAAATACTTGAAGCAGGTATTCTCTTTGGTAACAGTGCAACAATCGGCTCTTACGATTCAAAAGCATTCGCAAAGGAGAGCACAGGTCAGTTTACTGCCGAGCCTAACGGTGCGGAAGACGACAAAACTGCCCGTGGATATCTTATTTTCAAGAAGGATAACGTAATTCGCGTAATCTATGCAGACTAAACGTACCCCCTGAACTGTTCGGAAAGGAGCAGAAAATATGAAAAAAGCAATAAGTATAATACTTGCGCTTGCGATGATGATCGGAATGCTTCCAACGATATCGGCAGGTCAATCAGACCTGACGCTCGTCTATGATATGGTATATTCGGGCGCGACAGATGGCGCAAGCATTGAAGAAGTAACATACAGCGATACAAATGATACATGGGCATTTGCAGGAAAGCATGCAAACGCCGCAACTATAACAAGCAATATGAAGGGCCACGGAACGAATGCGTTTCTTGCTGTCAACCAGTGGTGGGCAGTAACCATTAAAGTTCCCACCGCAGGCGCATATGACCTTAGCTTAGGTCATAGTGTCGGCTCGGCATCGGGAATGGTAGGGGTTTATTTTGGTGATGCATCAAATACCCCTGCCGAGATTATGGCATCGGGCTCACCCGTAAAATCCGTTGACTTCTATGCAGAAGTAAGCACTAAAGCGGGATCAGTCTCTCCTATTGGAAGAGTTGATATTTCCGTCGCAGGTGAATATACCGTTGTATTCAAAGCAGAAGCAAACGGTGCAGGCGGAAAATCGCGCCAGTATATCAAGCAGGTAATTCTCGATTGTATCGAAGAATATACCACACAGCCCGAGGAAGGCGAGGACGGCATAAAGGTCGTCTACAATATGAACACGGATAAGGTCGCGGGCGGCGGCTGGATTGATGTCGTTGAATTTGGCGACACAAACGGATTCTGGGCATATGAGACTGCATACAAGGCATTTTCCTCGTCCGCATTCGTTCAGGAAAACGCAAACGGATTTGGCGCGGAGGCTGCATACGGGCTCAATGCGTGGTGGGCAATGAGAGTGTATATTCCGAAAAGCGGAAGCTATTCTCTTAAGATAAACCACATCCGCTATTCTCAGGGCGGAACAACAAACGTCTATTTCGGAACTCCCGCAGAGGGCGCATCCGCAATAGTCGGGAAATCCCCTGTGGGAGAGGTCTGTTTCTATTCTGCAAGCCAGACTGCGGCAGCAGATGACACGGTGGGAACAATCAATGTCGATTCCCCCGGTGAGTATATCCTCGTCTTTAAATCAGCAAAGGCAGGAGACGGCAACGGCAACGGAACAAAGAACCGACAGATTATAAAGCAGGTCATTCTCGACGGTGGCGAAAACATCGTCCCCATGACTGCAACGGCAAAAAATTCTTCCGTTGAAGTTGAAGTCGGTGCAACTGCAAAGTTTGAAGTCGGAGACGTTTACCTGAGCAACGGAAGCAAGTATGCAGGTACTTTCAGCATCGGTGAAGCCAAGAGCGACAACACTTCTGTTGCAACTGTTTTTGCAGACGCAACAATCACAGGCGTACCGGCAGGTACAGCAACCATAACAGCTGAAATAACCGCAGGCGAAGAGGTTGTTTTTGCAGAAACAAAGGTCAAAGTTGTTGAGCCTTCTCCCATTGCAAGTGCAGAGCTTTCTCTCTCAAAGAGCGAGCTTAAGCCGGGAACAAAGGCAACGTCATCCGTCACTGCAAAGGACGAAAAAGGCGATGATATCGCGGCAGAAAAGCTTACGGTTGCTTACAGCACTGAGGACGGAGACATTATCTCCGTAAATTCCGAAAGTGGTGAAATCACAGCAATCAAAGACGGCACGGCAACGGTAAAGGCTGCCGTTACATATAACGGAAATACGGTTTATGCGCAGTCCTCACTTACGGTTCTTCCGATTGCAGATCCTTCGGGTGTAAGAATTGAATACAGTATGGATGTTCCTTCAATTCTCAACAACGGACTTATGGATGATGCAACCTTTGCCGATACGAAGAACTTCTGGGCATATGAGACGAAGTTCGGCAACCCCACGCTCCAGAGAAACACCGTCTATGGTGTTATAGTATACCCCAACGCAAGCACGTGGTGGGCAATAAGAATGTATGTCCCGAAAGCAGGTTCATATCAGTTCAAGCTTGATCGCGGCAAAAGAAATGCGGGCGGTCTTGCGTATTTCAGCTTCGGAAAAGCAAGTGAAGGTGCTGAAGCAATAGCAGCAAAAGAGCGCTTTGCTCTTGAAAAGTTCTATGCGGATTCGGATGTTGCATCACAGGAGACAGACAGCCTCGGTGTACTCGAAGTTGATGAGCCGGGCGAATATATCCTCGTTATAACAACTCCTTCCGCGGCAGATTTCAGAGCAGAGGGAATGGATTCCGCAAAGCGCCGCCACTTCATCAAGAAGATAATTCTTGATGGCGGAAATGAAACCATCGAAAAGATGCGCTTCACGCTCAACGCGCAGAATGAAGAAGTTTATGTTGGTGCAAGCGTTACGACAGCTCTTGATGAGCTTTATCTCAGCGACGGAACAAAGGTTTCGACGGCAGGTGCAACCATTGCATACAGATCTTCTGATGAAAGCATTGCAACGGTTAACGCAAACGGCGTTATCTCGGGCATTACCGCAGGCAATGCCGCGATATATGCAGACGTAACGCTCTCAAGCGGAGAATTGGTAACGGCAAAAGCGGATATCAAAGTTATAACTCCTCCGGATCTTCAGACGGTAACGGCTACTGTTGAAAACAGCGAGCTTGAAGAGATTTCAACGGCGCAGATAAGCGTTTCGGGAAAGAATGCGGACGGAAGCGATATGATTCCGCATATGACGGAAATAACATATTCAACAGATAACTATTCTGTTGCAAGCGTTGATAAAAATGGTCTTATAACGGCAAAAACACCCGGCACTGCAATAATCACGGTTACGGTGCTTCAGGGATTTGTTGAAAAGAGCGATACAATTGAGATAACCGTTGTCAAATCGCGCGATGATGAGAACACAATGGAGCTTTCAAACGAAATTGCTCATTATGATTTCAGAACAAGCGCGGCTTCGGGAACGGCGGTCAAGGATCTCACATACGCTGATACAACAAACTGGCTCTACTACGGCTACGCAAACGGAATGAAGGAGGATACATCGACTCCGAGAACGCGAGTTTACGGCTCTTACGGAATTCAGGCTCAGCCGAATGCAATCGGCGCAACGTGGGCAATTCAGATAAGCATTCCGAAAGCGGGAAGATATGCCGCAACGCTCACTCACGGCGCAAACGTAAACGGCGGTATTGCAGACATATATATTCTTCCGCTCACCGACGACACGGCAGAGTGGACAAACGACAAATACAAGGTTGCGAGTGTTGATTTCTATCAGTCCGCAACGACATATGACATCAGCACGAATATCAGCGATATCGAATTTGATGCTGCGGGAGAATATCTCCTTGTATTCGAAGCGGTGGCAAACGGAAAAGGCGGCGGAAGACAGCAGTTCCCGAAGAGTCTTAACCTCGACGGAACAGGCGTTGCAAGCTATATTGAAGCCTTCCTTGAAGAGAGCGAAGTTAACGTTGGCGCAAGCGTTCGCTTGCTTTATCGCGTCAAGATGTCAGACGGAACATGGCTCTCTGATGCAGAAAATGTTGTATTCTATTCATCGGATGCAGGTGTTGCTTCTGTAAATTCAAAGGGCGTTGTAACAGCAAACAGCGAAGGTGAAGCATATATAACGATGCGCATAAAAGCCGGAGGAAAAACACAGACATACAGCGAGCTTATTACTGTTAAGGATATAACTAACCCCGAAAGAATAAAGCTCCGTGCGCCGAAGACCGTCTATGTGGACGGAAAGGGCTCATTTGCGCAAAGCGCGGTTATGGGAAGCGGCGGTACGCTCAAGCTCAATTCTGAATCGGTAACATATACTGTAATGGGTGGAGACGGTGAAATCAGCATTGATGCTGACGGAACGATAAAGGGTATATCCGCAGGCTCGGTTGAGGTTGTTGCATCTGCAACGATTCGGGATGCGTATATAGAAAGTGCTCCCGTTACAATTGAAGTTCTTGCAAGGACGGATAAGACAGAGCCTACTCTCTTCACATACGAAATGCGCGAAAACGCAAAGGAAAATATCTCAAAGTATTCGTGGGCTAAGGACGAGCTCAAGCTTTATGAGAAGAATGTCGGTATGTACGTTGACAATGTTGATATGATGTACAACATCGTCATCGCAGAAGGTATTCCGAGAGCAAGATATTGTGCGATGAATGCAAACGACCCGACATATTCAAGCTGTAAGTATTGCGGAACGGACTTCGTTCAGGAATTCGGAGACGAGTATTTCAGGGTCAATACGATGTCCGCCCCGTGGAAGGTTCAGTGCATGAAGTGTAACCGCTACTTCCCGTCAAACGACTTTGGAAGTCTTTATGAGCTTGGTCTTGACGAAAAGGGCGCATATAACAGAACACAGGCACTTGAAGAAAACGGAATTCTCTGTGGCAGAGGAGAGAGAAACGAAGCGGGCGAATATGTAACATATTCTGAGTATTCGGACAATCCCTATGGCTACGGCGATCCGAAGGGATACCTCTACAACGAGCTATATCCGGAGCTTCACAAGACAGGTCTTGATCCCGTTTCGGGAAAACCCGTAACGCACGCATGGGGCGATTTCACAATCGATGTTGACGGAGACGGAAATGCAGACCCCGGATATTTCTGGGGCGTTGATGACGGTTACGGCTACTATACAGGTGAGGTTTACGGCAACGGAACGGCAGTTGTTCACCCGTATGTAGCAAACTATGTCTATCTCGGTGCAGCCGTCAGAGCATATTCCGCAGTACGCGATCTTATGTACGCATATATGTATCTTGATGACATCCGCTACGGTCGTGTTGCGGCGATAATACTCGACCGCGTTGCAGACACGCTTCCCGATATGTCATCAGGTCAGTGGCCGTTCCTCGTTACCGACGGCGGTGCGGGAATAGGTAAGATTCAGGGTGCGCTCAACGACTGTACGATTCTCAGAATTTACGCTCAGGCGTGTGATGCGCTCTATCCGCTCATTGATGACCCCGTTGTCATCAGCTATCTCAGCAAAAAGGCAGAAGAGTATAATCTTGATAACCCGAAGCTCTCGGGAAGCGATATCTGGAACAACTGGGCAGACGGAATTTTGCGCGAAACATACCGCTCCTGCCTTGATACAAAGCTCCGCGGAGGATTTGGACATAAACACGAAGCGCTCTCCACGGCGGCTGTTGTTCTTGACTCAATGCCCGAAACGGAGGAGATGCTCGACTGGCTCTTCGCACCGGGCTTTGAGGATAAAGTAAATCTTTATTGCAACGGCGGTAACACGAATGTCGAGCTCGTAGGAACGCTTGACCGCGACGGTTTTGCAAACCACGGTTCACCGAACTACAACTCAACGTGGATAGACTTCCTTATGTACGTTCAGACAGCACTTGACGATTATGAAAAGTACGATAAATACGACCTTTTCGATAATCCGAAATTCGCAAAGATGTTTACGGTATTCACTCCGTTTACGCTCGTTTCCAAATATACGGCGCAGATAGGCGACTCGGGATATACGGGTTCTCAGACATTTGAATGTCCGAGCATTGAGAACCTCGTTTACGCGTATAAGAAGACGGGCAACATTGATGCCGCAAAGCTTATTTATCTCCAGAACGGAATGAAATTTGAGGGCATTCATGATGATATAATGACAAAGAACCCTGAAGCGATTGTAGATGAGATAGAGGAAATCATCGAAAGAGAAGGTCCGTATCTCGACAGCGTAATGCTTACGGGTGCAGGCTTTGCGGTCCTTCGCGACGGTGAATACATAAAGTCTGCGGGCGCAAACGCAACGTATGATTCACAGCGTGACTTCTGGATGTATTTCGGACGCACGTCCGGTCACGGACATATGGGAAGCCTGAACCTTGGTCTTGAAGCTTATGGCTATAACTTTGCTCCTGATTTCGGATATCCGGAAGGTGCAAATAACTCACCGAAGCGCCGTTGGATGGATGGAACTCTTGCTCACAACACGGTTGTTGTTAATACAAAGAACCAGCTTGAAACAGACTACTCGACAAATCCGATGCACTTTGATGCGGGCGAAAACGTCGGTGTTATTGACGTTGATTCCTCTGATATCTATGCAGAGACGAAGGTATATCGCAGAACGCTCGTTTCGGTTAAGGTTTCCGACGAGGTTTCATACGGAGTTGACTTCTTCAAGGTTCTCGGCGGAAATGACCAGATTTATACATTCCGCGCTCATTCCGACGAAATCTTTGAAACAGAAGGCCTTGAAATCACAAAGCAGGTTGATGAGAACGGCAATTATATCGGAACATATGCAGGCGAGGATGTTGAATACGGAGTGGACCCGGGATACGTTGAAACGGGAACTGCAAAGTATCCGATTGGTTTCCCGTTCCTCAAGAACGTCCGCCGCGCAAACAACGTAAACGGAAACTTTGCGGTTGATTTCAAGATAAAAGACTTCCAGAAGGTTCTTCCGTATAATATGAATCTCCATCTGAGATTGACGGCTCTCAATGATTTTGAGACAGATGAGGTTGCTATCGCATCGGCATATGTCCCGCGCAGACTTGAAGCGGCAAAGCGTTACGATGCACTTGAGCAGGTTCTCATCCGCAGAAAGGGAAGCGGAACGCTCAATTCTCTCTTCACGACGGTTTATGAGCCGTATAAGGATGCAAGATACATAGAGTCAATTGAAGCGATAGAAATAGCTCCGAAAGAAGGAAGCTTGCCTGCAGTTGATGCGGCTCGTGCAGTAAAGGTAACGCATACAAACGGCAGAATTGACTATATTGCATACTCAACGGATGCAGAGCGTGAATACACGATTCATGATGCTTCGCTTGAACGCACATTTGACTTTGCGGGATTCGTAGGCGTGCTCTCCTATGTCGGAGACGAGCTCATCTATTCATATGTCCATGACGGTGAGTATTTCGGAGAAGCAAAGAGTGAAAATGTACGCGTAACAGGTATGGTTGAAGATTTTGAGAAAGAATTGTCTCTTTCAAATTACATAACCGTATCAACCGATGAGGACATAAATCCTGAATTGCTTTCGGACAAATACATCGTTGTCAAGAACGACGGTGTACGTAACGGTGTTTACAGAGTCCTCTCTGCTGACAAAACGGAAAATGGAGATATCAGACTTGATATCGGCGACGTAACGCTCATCCGTTCATACCGTGATGTAGAAAACGAGGATAGTGGCTTTGTATACGACATTGCCGAGGGACAGAGTTTTTCAATTGCGCTCACAAGCGAAGAGACAAACGTTCCGGTGTTCGATCCAGTTTCGGAGCAGGCAACAAGCGTAGGCTCTTCAATCAGTGTTTTTGTAAATGCAACAAGTCCGATTGATTCGTCTGTATCTTATGTTGCAAGATATCTCCCGCGCGGAGCAACGTTCGATGCAGCGTCACAGACGTTCACGTGGAGACCTTCGGCTTCTCAGGTTGGTGAAAATCGAGTTGAAATTCTTGCAGAGGATGAATTCGGCAGACAGTCAACGCTTCATTTTATAATAGCTGTCTATGGTTCAACTACGGGCGGAACAACCAAGCCGACAACTCCGAGCGAACCGTCCACGCCGAGCACATCGACGACACCGTCAACGCAGGGCGGAACCTCCGGCGGTGGAGGCGGCGGAGCAACGCCTGCACCGAGCGCTCCCGAAAAGGAAGATGATAAGGATAATACCTCGTCCTCCACAGACAATGTAGGGCGCGACGACCTCGGCGCGCCGACTGACGATGTTGAAACCGTACGCTTTGTCGACCTTGGCAACCACTCCTGGGCAAAGGATGCAATCAATTCTCTTGCAGATGAAGGCATCATAAAGGGAACAAGCGAAAATACCTTCGCACCGGCTCCTAATATCTCCAGCGCAGATTTTGCAATTCTCCTCGTCCGTGCATTTAAGTTAGCATCAGAGACAAACGAAAACTTTGCAGAT
>JAZSHZ010000182.1:0-2876 GCA_045533555.1 Eubacteriales bacterium | reverse complement strand
GTTCTTTTTCTCCTCCGCTTTCCAATTCAGCAAGATAACTTTCATACTCTTCTTTTGGAATAGGAATAAGCATCAACAGCTTTCCGTTATCGCAAATCTCAATCAACGAACTTGTAATTTGCTTTCTTTCTCGCATTTCATCTGCAACTTCATCTTCGTCTTTTTCATCAATATAAGGCATAGGAGAATTCAGATATTCTTCTGCGCTCAAATATATAAGTTCGCCTGACTCATTTATTACGCCGATAGAATGAAATCTCCATTTACCAATATAGTTCATACTATTACCTCCGCTATCTATTTATGGGTTTCCTCTGCTGTATTGATAATTTCATAAAATTTGCAAAGCGGCTTAATGTTTTCATCCCAAAGCATAATCTTGATCTGAGGATATGCACCAAAGTCTTCAAAAGTCCGATACTCCGCTTTCCCTCGCTTGAATGCAAAAGGTGCCACTTTCGTTTTTTCGAGCTTTCCGAACTTGTCATAGCCCGCAATACATAAAGTATAACTTCCTGCTTCAGGGCAACAAACCGTTATGATACTGGAATCGGCGCTGCAATCAGTAATTTCATATTCATCTACAGGAAATACATCGAGCGGTACGATACCTGTAAGATATTTTCCGCTTGATGTGCAGGCATATGCACAAAGAGTATAGTCAATCATTTCATATCTCGCATTGTTTATGACCAATGCTGCTGTAGTTTCATCGGTTTCGTTATCTGTTTCAAAACATGTACCGAATGCGGATTCCTTAAAAATCTCCTGCATTTCTTCTATGCCATATACAATGGAAACGCCGTCATCATCTTGCCTTTCAAATCTCCACTCTACATCTGCCATATTCTTAGCTTTAAATGTAAAGGTCAAATCTTCGCCGTCAACACATTTCTGAGGTTCAAGCTCTTGCGTGATTTCAGGCATTATCACCTTAAGGGTAAAAGGAAGTGTATTTTCCTGATTAAAAGAAACCTTACCAAGGTTATTTCTCATCTCATATCCCACGGAAACGCTTCTTGCCGAAGACGCAGGGATATTTTTAAATGTCACATTTGTTATATATACGCCCGAAGGCATTATTTTATGTGACTGAACATATTCACATCCTGTTTCCTCGGCATATTCCTCAAGATTATAGAAATCAGTATTACTGCCTTGTCTTACCTGAACAATCCAATCAACCTTTTCTGCATAATCAGCCCATAAAGTAAAGGTCGCATCTCCGTCTGCTTCAAATTCACCGCCGCTGAAGGATAAAGCTTCAGGCACTCCGCCAAAGGTTGCTGTGGCATATCGTGAATTTGTCTTTGAGCCGTCAGTTCCGGTGACCTCACAGTAAAACTGTGCCTCTGATACACCATCTGCCGTCACCTTTAAGCATGAGCTTGCTTCGCCCTGTATTTGTCCTTCGTCAAATATCATAGGAATGAACTGTTCGGTAAGAGGAATTTTCTGTCCTGATGCAACGATATACCACTGATATGCCGCAGCGTGGTCGGCTGTTAAGGACAGCTTTGCATATTCGCCGGGCTTTACTGTGGTTGATTTCGGCTGAGTAGTAATAACAGCCGCCTGAGGCTCGGGAAGCACAGTTACCTCATAAATCCTATGTACTGATCTTACATCCGCACCGCGGATTACGGAAATGCCCACGTCGATTGTAACTCCGTCGGGATAATCTGCATAATCAACCGCCCCGTCAATTATTTTGTTGGTTCCGTCCTCGCGGCAGGTTACAAGTGTTCTTACCTCAAATTCCCCTTCCATATAGTCGGGGATACTGTATGTCACATCAAACGTTTCGGTCTGAGATGTGTCACGAACCAAATAAGTTACATCAGAACCGTAATCAGGCGTCGGGAAAAATTCGGCAGAAAGAAGCGAATCACTTATAACTGTCAATCTCAAATGGTTGTTATTTACATCCTCCAGAGTGCATTCAGACGGATTCAGCTTCGTTGTTTGATTAGGACCGACAGTTTTCATATCAACAAAGGCAGAAGGAGAAATAAGACCGGAAAATGGTCTTTCCAAAAGCTCAGGGAATGGATTTCCAAATGTGCCGCTTAAACCGGAAACAGCAATACCGCTTCTTCCTATATATCCGATTGCACCGTCGAAAATTCCACCGTTAATTTTCGGGAAAGTGAGCTTATCAATTTCCGCACCGCTATATCCATTATAGGTATGCATATCAGTATAAGCACCATGGAAATAGTGTATTGCATAACCGTCGGAGGCAAAAACACCGCCGTTTATCACAAGGTCGGTAGGACGGGACTGCAACTGTGCGACACCATCGGTACAACATGTTCCAAATGCACTGAGTTCACGCTGATTAAGCCCTTTCATTCCCAATTCATCACCAAGCTCAGCTCCTGCATCTGTACCAAGAGATCTTGCAGCAAAAATACCACCGTTAACCTCAACGTGTCCCACACTATCAGCTATTACGGTACCACGATAATTGGTAACAATGTTGTTTGTTCCGTTGCTGTTCAGGTTTACAATCCGTGACTTCAACTGAAAAAGTCCATCATCAATGATAAGCTTGCAAATCGGTTCACTGCAAAGAATGTATGGAACAGTATTTCTGTTGACAGAAGATTCTCCCACAAAAAGAGCAGCTATCTGAGTGTCAGAATGGTGGTAAGCATCCATAAATATTCCACCGCCTCCAACAGAGTCGGTTATTCGTAATACCGATCCTACTTCGTTGTTGATACGGCTCATCTCGATTGAAATAAAATTTCCGTTTTTATTTTTGTCTTCGGGATTGATATCCGTACACGAAAGAACATGACCGTTGAAATCAAAAGTAACATAACCGCACATCTGTACTGAACGACTCTCAACCTCATAAAAATCTGTTG
>JAZSHZ010000276.1:0-6251 GCA_045533555.1 Eubacteriales bacterium | reverse complement strand
TGAGATTTCTCAACTACACTCCGTTCCGCTCGAAATGACAAGACTCCGCAAACCCATCGTAGGGGACGGCGTCCTCGACGTCCCGCATCCCCACACAACCCCCCGTAGGGGAGATTCACGAATCGCCCGCATTCGCTCCTAAAAAAATTTTTTAAATTTTTTCAAAAAACTGTTGACAAACGAGAATTTTATGCTATACTAATAACAGTAATGATTACTGTTTACGAACAAGGAGGTGCATTATGGAAGTCAAACGGCGTTACAGCCGCCAGCGCGAATGTATTCTCGAAGCCCTTCGGAAGACGAAGCGGCATCCGAGTGCAAGCAGCATTTATGACGAGGTCAGAAAGGAAATCCCCAATATCAGCCTCGGGACGGTATATCGCAATCTCGCCGAGCTCTCAATGAGCGGCGAAATCCTCAAGCTCGATGCAGGCGATGGGACGGAGCGGTATGACGGAAATCCGGATCAGCATTATCATATGATATGTAAGCAATGCAGGTCGGTAATAGATATCGAGCTTGATTATGACAGAGAGCTTGATAAAAAAGTTAAAAATCTTTGCGGAGCCGAGATAGATTTTCATAGTGTTCTCTTCTCGGGAGTCTGCAGCAAATGTTTAAATCAAAAATAAAAAAATAAAAAATAAAATTTTGGAGGAAAAAAGTTATGAAAAAGTTTGTATGTCCTGTTTGCGGTTATGTCCATGAGGGAGACGCTGCTCCCGAGAAGTGCCCTGTTTGCAAGGTTCCGGGCGAGAAGTTCAAGGTTATGGAAGAGGGCGCAGCTCTCGCAGCTGAGCACGAGTATGGCGTCTATGGCAAGACCGTCAAGAACAACCCCGATATCTCCGAGGAAGATAAGAAGTTCATCTTTGAGCAGCTTATGGCTAACTTCAACGGCGAGTGTGCAGAAGTCGGCATGTATCTCTGCATGGCAAGAATCGCACATCGCGAAGGCTATCCGGAAATCGGTCTCTATTGGGAAAAGGCAGCATATGAGGAAGCAGAGCACGCTGCAAAGTTTGCAGAGCTCCTTGGTGAGGACCTCGAGCCGAACATGAAGGCGACAACGAAGGATAACCTCGCATGGCGCGTCGATTGTGAATACGGCGCAACGGCAGGCAAGTTCGACCTCGCAGCTTGCGCAAAGAAGAACGGCCTCGACGCAATCCACGACACTGTCCACGAAATGGCACGCGACGAAGCTCGCCATGGCCGTGGTCTTGAAGGACTTCTTAAGAGATACTTCTAATTAAAACGCACAAAAGCGACTGACAAACGTCAGTCGCTTTTACTATTTACGTGTAGGTTTTACATTTACATCCGGTTTTATATCGCCGTCGATAGAACCGTGTTCTTCTTCAAACTTTTTAATGTTTTCGCGAATCAGAACTAACACATGACTGTTGACACTACGTCCTTCATAATCGGCAACGTAACCGATTTTATTGAGCATTTCTTCCTCAATTCTTATAGATACACTTTTAATAGCCATAAAACCACCCCAAAATAAATATATTGTGTGTTTATTTTATATTCTTTATGTGGTATAATGTTAAAAATAGATATACTGTATATCTATAAGCTGAGGTGGAAGTTATGCTGAAAAAAGAACATACCTGTTGTTTCTTCGGGCACAGAAAGATAGAAGTTACAGATGAATTGGTAAATCGCTTGGAAGAAATTGTCGAAGCTTTGATTATAGATAAAAGACTCGATACATTTTTATTTGGTAGCAAAAGTCAGTTTGATAAGTTGTGTCTATCGGTTGTTACGGAGTTTAAAAAGAAATACCCTCACATCAGACGAATCTATGTGAGGGCGGAGTTTCCTTATATTGACGAGGTTTATATGGCGTATCTTTTAAAAAGATACGATTATACATATTTTCCTGAACGGTTGGTTAATGCAGGTAAAGCAACGTATGTTGAACGGAATTATGAAATGATTGATAATAGTGGCTATTGTGTTATTTACTATGATGAAAACTATATACCTCCCAGACGAAAGAATAGCAGGCGCGATTTGTTTGATTCTCCGCCTAAAAGCGGTACGAAGCTTGCATATGATCGTGCTGCAAAAAAGAGATTAACAATATTTAATCTTAAATATAAAAGCGACTGACAAACGTCAGTCGCTTCTCTTCTTTACAATCGATTTTGGAGTGTCCGAGTCGGTGTTTTGCTTTCGACAGTCTGAGAGCACGGAATATATCCGTGCTCTTTTTATATGCGGTTTAATCTTCGAGGAGGGATTTTCCTTCCCATTCGCTTACTTTTGAAACTCCCATAATATCTGCAACGGTGGGTGCGATATCGAGAATTGAAACATCGGAAAGCTTCTTTCCGCATTCAAATTGCGCGCCGTGGAAAATCATCGGTATCGTCATATCCTCGGGTGCTTCCGTGCCGTGGGTATCATCGTGGCCGCCGATGTCTTCAGAAGCTCATCGACATAAGCATTCCCGCAATTCATAAGTCCGTCAGGCCTCATACCGTCAATCGAAACCAAAATGACTTTATTTCCCATTTTTTATCTTCTCCTTTTTAATTTTTCTCTTTGCGGAAGCTTCCCGGGGTGACGCCCATATAGCGCGAGAAAAGCTTCCCGAAATATTTCGCATCGCAGATGCCGACCTTTTCGGCAGCTTCGGAAACACTGTATTTCCCGCTTTTGAGAAGCTCTGCCGCGCGGCGTATCCGAAGCGTGTTGCGATAGTCAACGGGAGACATCCCCTTGCATTCGAAGAAAAGCCGCCTGAAGCTCGTGGGCGAAAGGTAAGACATCTTCGCAAGCTCCTCGACGGAGAAATCCTTGGTGAAGTTGTTTTCGATGTATGTTATGGCATTTTTGATGCGCGTATATTTGCCGTCCGTTTCGGCGCTCTTCGTATCCCTCGCCATTTCGCAGAGAAGCTTCAGGCAGAGCGAGGTGCGCTCAAGCCAGTTGAATGGGTCTTTTCCTTCTGCCTTCTCGGCGAGCTCGCGGAGAAGCCCATCATATACGCAGAACTTATCGTGGAAGAGAATTTCGGGCTTTTCGCCGAAGCTGATTTCCGTATCCGCCGTGTCGCAAAGGGAAATATCGACGACGACGAACTCCGATTTTTCAAGCCATTCGGAGGAATATTCCGTATCGCGGGGAAGATATACCATATCGCGTGCAACCGCGCGGATTCTTCCGCATCCGACGGAAAAGAGGGCACAGCCCTCCGTGAGATAGATGAAACGCTCCTTTTTTGTCGGCGGCATTCTGAAATGATGCCATTCCGGCACCGAGCAGCATTGGATCTGAAGGCTGACGACTGCGAGGCGATCAACAGCCGTATATGCAAGCTCGTCCATTTTCATTTTCTCTCACCTCCGGGAAAAATTATATCATCAACATAATTTAAAGTCAATCTCCGAAGCTTTTTTACGAAAAGAGGGTCGATTTGTCCCTTTTCGGCTTTGCAAAAACTGATATAATATGTAGTATGGAAAATAAGGAGGAATCATATATGGATAATAAACTTACACTTGCGGTCAAAGAGCTTGCATACAGGCTCGGAGCCGATCTTGTCGGCGTCGCGAATATCGAGCGCTATGACGATGCGCCCATCAGAATGAGCCCGAAGGGCATTCTTCCCTCGGCAAAGTCCGTCGTCGTCTGCGCAGTGCATCACCCCGATGCGTCGATCGAGCTCGGCGGCGAAGTCCACCCGCAGGAAATCGGCCCCTATGCGATTCAGTATATCATGAACGATAAGCTCGATCTTCTCTCATTCAAGATCGCGAGAATGCTTGATGATCTCGGGTATAAGACCGTCCCGATAGCGAGCTCGAATATCTGGAGATACCGCGGCTATAAGGAAATGGAAGCAACATTTGCTCCCGATATCAGCCATATCTACGGCGGCGTCTGCGCGGGTCTCGGTGAGCTCGGGTGGAACGGACTCTGCATCACGCCCGAATATGGCGCAAGAAACCGCTTTATCTCAATCATAACGGAAGCGGAGCTGACTCCGACTCCGATGTATAGCGGCGAAAAGCTCTGCGATATGTGCGGCGAGTGCATTCGCAATTGCCCGACGGATGCATATCGCAAGGAATGCAACGGCAAGAAGAAAATCACCGTTGAGGGCAGGGAATATTCCTTCTGCAACAAGAACCTCTGGCGATGCGCGTGGGGAGAGCATTTCGATATCGACCTCGATCTCCCGATTCCCGAAAAGGTAGATGAGAAGGTCCTTCTTGAGCACGTCGCAAAATACGGTATGCGCGGCGGCGAATTCGGCGTTTGCCTCAAGGTCTGCCTCCCGAAGCATCTCCGCGAGTGGGATAAGGATTATTGCAAGAAGACCGCGCGCCGCAAGCGCCATGTCACCCCGTCCGATCTCCCCGTACACCGCAGTGTCTATGATAAGCTTCTCGTTCAGGCGAGAAACTGGGATATAGACAGTGTTCATTTCATCTCGCCCGAGAGCCTTGCAAACGCAGGCATTGATATAAAGAAGGAGCTTCCCGACGGCGTCGGCGCGATCCTCATCACCTCGCGCTATCAGATCCCCGAGGGCTCGAAGATAGACCACGCGGGCAGCCTTGCGCATATCGAGAATTTTGACAGCAACCATAAGGTCAAGGCGGATGCTATCGACAGCTACGGGCGCATCGCCCGCTTCAATGCGGACTTCACGGAGCTCGATATGTGCCGCGAGCTTGAAAATCTCGGCTATACCGCGCTTCCGAAATGCTCATTGGATCACGAGCCGTTCAAGAAGCTCTGCGGAGTCGAAGAGACGGCAAATACGTTCGTCATCACCTCGCTCATCCTCTCGAGCGCACCGTTTGCGGATTTCGCGGCGTGCGACCTCGGCGCGATGGACAAAGCAGACGATATCAAAAATCAGCTCAGGCTTCTCGCAAAGGAGAAGGGCGCAGACCTCTTCGGCGTTGCAAGCGCAGAGACGATAGATTCAATAACGGCTCAGCTCCGCAAGATCCACGAGGGAAAGACGGTCTTCAGCGTTCTCGATAAGAATACGCGCATGATGCCGTTCGACCCCGTTGTCTCGGAGCACAAGCGCGAGTTCACGGAAACGAAAGACCTCCTCTCCGATGCAAAATCCGTCATCGTTATGGGTATGCACTATCCCGAAACACCGGTAGAGCGCCTCGGCAAACCGCCCGCAGAAGCGGTCGGGCCCTATGTCTTCACGCAGTATGAGGTCAACCGCCTCACGGGACATCTCGCATATTCGATATGCCGCGCGCTCAATGCCCTCGGCTATGAAGCGGTATATACGCATAACCTCACGGGAGCGGGCTCAACGGTCGGAAGTCCGCGCGGTCAGTTCAACGGCGCAACCTGCAATGCGCTCGAGGCTGTCGCGGCGGGTATCGGCAGAATGACGCTCAATGGCTCTGTCGAAACCGAGGAATACGGAATTCATCAGCGCTTTGTTGCGATCGTCACGAATGCCGATCTTGAGTGCGATGAGGTCAAGAGCGGGCTTGCCGCCGCCTGCAGCGGTTGCGAGCGTTGCCTCACGGCGTGCCCGACGGGCGCTCTCCGCCGCGAAGCGATCACGGAGCTTGATATCGCGGGAAGGAAGGTTACATATCTCCCTGCAGATGCAAACCGTTGCGATTGGGCGACGAAATTCTCGCTCATCAGCGAGGAAGGAAATATGTATACGGGCAACTTTACGAATGTCCCGTGTCCCGAAGAGGTCACGGCAAAAGCGCTCGAGGATGCGCTTCTGCAGATGGACCCTGTCCTCAAATTCCGCCCCGTAACAGGCGAGAAGTGCATAGTAAACTGTCCGCTTATAAAGTAATGGAAAAAGGTCTGGGTTTTATTATATTCATTCAGTGAAAAAAGCAGCACGGCGGTCTGCCGTGCTGCTCAGACTGTCGAAAAAGGCACAAGAACACAAGCGGAGAATTTATATATAGGGAACGATCTATGTGTCGTTCTGTCTCAAATTTTCACAAAACCAATTTATAAAAAACGGAGCATTGCATATAAAACGCCTTGAAACATCAAATTTCAAGGCGTTTTCCGCTTGTTTTGTTCAAACCTCACCAAGTCGGAGGCCAAGCGGTCTTAGGAAGACAAGCAAGTTGTTCAACTCCTTGGCTCACAAAACGACATGGCTACGATCCGACTTCACAAAACCGATTTATAAAAAACGGAGCATTGCATATAAAACGCCTTGAAACATCAAATTTCAAGGCGTTTTCCGCTTGTTTTGTTCAAACCTCACC
>JAZSHZ010000186.1:0-3235 GCA_045533555.1 Eubacteriales bacterium | reverse complement strand
ATACATACAGTTTTATAACAATGATAGAATTCAAACAAAAACAAAACTGACTCCGCTTGAAAAACGAAGCCAGTATGTCGCTTAATATCTTTACCATAGGGGTTGTTTTTGTGCTGTCCGCACAATTTGGTGCAGTTCAATCTGAAGCTTCCTTGCTTTTCTTTATCTTATAAAATACAGGGATTGCGATAAGCGCGAGGATGAATCCTGCCGCCAATCCGAGCTTGATGCTCATCTGCTCGGGTGACATTGCAAGTTTTTCAGCAAGAGATAAGACAAACGAATTCCCGAGTGCCGCATCGGTAATTATTCCGACGAGCTGCGGAGCAACCGCCGCGCCCAAATCTCCGCTTGCCGCCATCATCGCATAGACGACGACTCCGCCCGACGGGAAACGCGCCGCCGCAACGGAAAGGCTTCCCGGCCACATAAGTGAAACACAGAGTCCCGTCATCGCGCAGGCGATAAGTCCGAAAATCGGAATCGGTGTTACCGTCGCGACAAAATAGCAGATTGCAGATCCGATTGCGCCGAGAAGAAGAATGTTTTCAAGCTTCTTTCCCTTTCGCGCATAAAGTGTTCTTCCTATACCGAGCATTGCTCCGAACATAGCAACGCCGCATACATCTCCCCACACCTTCGGAACACCGAGGGCCTGCTCAAGGTAGCTTGATGACCATTGCGACATAACAAGCTCAAGCGCACCTGCGAGGAAAACCGCCGCAAAAAATATCAGGATTTTCCGATTGGCAAGGAGCTTCAATGATGCTCCCGCTCCCTTTTCGGGAGTTTCTATTTCGGGAATCGTCGCACCTGCAAAAAGAATTGCAGAAAAAAGCGGGGCGAGCGATGAAATCAGAACAAGCAACTGCCAATGCTCCGACCCGAATACCCGAAGAAACAGGGTTGAAAAAATGACAACTCCAACAACTCCCCACGCGAATATCGAATGAAGACCACTCATCGTGCGCTCCGGGTCATCCGACGGAAGCGCCGCTATAATCGGGCTTATAAGAACCTCAGCAAGCCCCGAAGCCGCCGAGAAAATCACTGTTCCCATACATAATCCGACAAACGGAGAGCTTTTGAATATGACGGGCGACAGCGCATAGATGATGATTCCGATAACCGCAAGGCACGGCATCGTCTTGACAGTCTTTGAAATATTGAACTTATGGGAAAAGAAAGAGAATATCAGATCAATTCCGAGCTGAACGGAAAAGTTTATCAGAATGAGCATTCCGAGCAGCGAAAACGACAACCCGTACATCGAGCGGAAGGTCAAAAACAGAATCGGCGGAAGATTGGTGACTATTGACATTGTTATGCTCATTGCATAACACGCAAGCTTCAAATGTGTTTCTTTTTTCATATTGATTGTCTCCATGGATTTTTCCCTTATTATACTATTTTTTCTTTGAAACTTCAATATCCGACCTTGAATTTAAAGGTGGCTGAGTGTATAATTATATCAATAGATTTTCAGGAGGTTTTTTATCATGTTATGGACAGAGCTTCGCAGCGATGAATTCAATGATGCTGTTGAAAAATGCAACAGAGTCTGCGTTATTCCGATAGGCTGCGTCGAGGCGCACAGCGTCCATCTCCCGCTCGGTTGCGACACTATCAAGGGTCTTGAATTCTGCCGCAGGGCTGCGGAAATCGAGCCTGTCTGCGTCTTCCCCGCGATGTATTTCGGTGAGAAGAGCGGCGCGGGCGAATATCCGGGAACAATCATATTCCCGACGACGCTTATCTGGCAGATACTCGAGCAATCCTGCTATGAAATTGCGCGAAACGGCTTCAAGAAGATCGTCATCGTCGGTGCGCACGGCGGCAACACCGCAATGCTCAATGCCTTCACGAGACAGATGCTTCAGCAGAATCCCGATTTTCTCGTCTATTACTATTACCAGGGTCTCGCAAAGCCTGCGGAGATTCTTGCGAACATTGAAAAATATCCGTATCTCACCAAGGAGGATATTGCGATAATCCGCGATTTCGTGGATCAGGGCAAGATGGACGGTCACGGCGGATTTATCGAGACAGGCTCGCTCTATGACATATGCCCCGAGCTTGTCCGACTTGATCTTATGGATAAGTTTGACGGAACATCGACGAAGCGCTTTGCCGAGTTTGACAAACACAAGATATATACTCCGTTCGGTTGGATGGGAGATTATCCGAATTCCTACACGGCGGATATGCACTACGGACTCAACGAAAGAATCGCGCGCGCACTTGCTGACTATACCGTCGCCGAGACGGCAAAGACCTTCAAGTTCATCCGCGAGGAAACCACTTCGCTTGAATACCACAAGGAATGGCTTGCAAAGCAGACCATGCCGACATCAAGATAAATTTCATTTGGGAAGGAAAACAAATTATGGCAGAAGGACACCGCAAAAGAGTGAGCCAGCGCTTCACGGAAGAAAACATTGACACAATACCTGATTATGTCGTGCTTGAAAAGCTCCTCCACGGTGTTATTCAGCGAAAGGACACCTGCGGCATAGCACGCGAGCTGATTCGTCAATTCGGAGGTATTCCTCAGGTTGTCGATGCATCCGTAACGGAGCTTATGAAGGTTCCCGGTATCGGAGAGACGGCAGCAAATTTTATCAAATTCGTCCCGCTGTTTTATCGCCGCTATGCGACGGATAAATATGATAAGCCGCTCCTTTTCAACGACCCCGATATTGCGACAAAATATATGATAGAAAAATTCATCGGCTATGAAGCGGAAACGCTTATGGTTCTCTGCATGGACTCAAGTTGCAGAATGATTGTCTGCCGTCCGATTTTCGAGGGCAATACGGAGTCTGTCGAGATAAACGTCAGAAAAATTCTCAAGTTTGCGCTTTCGTTTGACAGTGCGCGCATTATTATCGCGCATAATCACATATGCGGCAATGCAATCCCCTCGCAGGATGATATCATCGCAACAGAGCGCATATTAAAATCACTCCGCGAGGTCGGAATTATGCTCGATGACCATATAATCGTCTCGGGCGGTGACTGCATCTCGATGCGTCAGAGCGGATATCTCGATATTATTGAATAAAAAGCCAAAATAAGACTAAAAACGGTCGCTCAGATTGAGCGACCGTTTCAGCGTGTCGATAAACTTATCGACACGCTGAGAGATTGTCCAAAAGGGTGCAAGATTATTCAAACCGAACCCGAAGTAGTACGTTGGTACGTCGAGAGGTGAGGTTTGAACAAAATAAGCGGA
>JAZSHZ010000052.1:0-6172 GCA_045533555.1 Eubacteriales bacterium | reverse complement strand
ATACATACAGTTTTATAACAATGATAGAATTCAAACAAAAACAAAACTGACTCCGCTTGAAAAACGAAGCCAGTATGTCGCTTAATATCTTTACCATAGGGGTTGTTTTTGTGCTGTCCGCACAATTTGGTGCAGTTCAATGTTCGTAGCCTTGTTTTTATTTCAATTATCAATAATGCAGATGTTTTGTATTGATTTTTATACACTTTTTTTGTATAATTAATTAATATTGTGATTTTTATAAAAAATAAGTGGAGGAGAGTTCCTATGAACAAAAAAAGATTTTTGTCGCTTCTGCTTGCAGTTGCAATGCTCATCGGATTGTTTCCCGTTGTTGCCATTGCGGGTGAAGCTGAAGCACCGAATCAGATTACATACACTTTTAACCGAGCGGCTGTCGGCAGCAGCTCGAATATTTCGGTCAACACTGTTGCTGATAGTGTATGGGATGGTCTTAATTGGCGTTATGTCAATATGAGTGGTGTTAACAACCGAACACTTTACGGAAATTATCAGAAAATCTCTATTCGTGCAGATCATGCCGTTGAAGGAGCATATGGGATTGTAGTTTATGAGATAGATGTCAATAAGGCGGGGACATACACGCCGTCCATCTTGTATACCCCTCATGACAACGGTGGAAATGTGAAAGTGTATATTGTTGATAAGGCAACGGTGAATGAGGGTGCTGATTCAACGATAATGAATGAAATATATAATAGAGTTCCGCTTGATAATACTTCTGTGGATGTCAGCACGGCAAAAAACGGAGCTAATGCATTTACACATACTTATGGCGATATTGTACTTGCTGAAGGAAAGCATTATCTCGCGTTTGCGCTTGATGGTGACAGCAGTGGTATTGCGTATCAGGTTCAGTTTGGAAGCGTTGTTCTTTCGGAAAAGATTGCTCAGCCTCTCGGTAAAGGTATTACCGTCAGATATGATTTAGGAAAGACCATAGCAGATCTTGGGTTGAAATACGAGGGATCTACCACTGATCCTTCAAAATATTTCAATTTTACAGGGTTCAGTTATGAGGTTTCAAACGGTTTTTTCAAATATGTAAGTTCTAGCAGAACTGATAACGTAACGGGAGGATCATCAAATATCAACTTCCGTCCGTCTTCGGATGGAACAAAGGGAATTATACAGCTGTCATCGGGCAAAAACATTGCGTTTGAGGTATATGTCCCGCGTGCAGGAATATACAAAATGAATATGTATAATGCTCTTCACACGGGAGGAACAACAGTTTCGGTATATAAGTCACAGGGAGCGGCGTCAACAAATGCGTCAAATTCTGTTGGAACATATAGTTGTGCGAACGATGGAACTGCAACCAATTGGGAAGCAATAACAGTTCCTAACGTCATTGAAAATATTGAGATTCCCGAAGCCGGATACTACACATTTACATTTAAATCATCCGCCAACTATGGAACTGTCGGAACATTTGAGCTTGTTTGTGGTGATGGCAGCGAAGTTGCGCTTATGCCGATTTCTGTTTTGAGTGAAAAAACTGAAATTCAGGTCAGGAACACGGAGAAACTTAATGTTTCTGTTTATAATTCTATTGGGAAAACAGCAGATAATGCAAAGGTTGAATTCGAGTCGCTCACTCCGTTGACGGCAAAAGTAAGTGACGAAGGTGTTGTAACTGCGCTTGCGGCAGGTGAAATCAAGATCAAGGTTACTGCAACTCTCGGTGAAGATGTTCAGACCTCGGAATATAAGATGAGTTCGCTTGCACTTCCGGAGCTTCCGGTAAGTGATATAAAAGTTATATATGATGTCAGAAAATTTGTAACGGATAATTTCCTCGGTGAA
Source organism: Eubacteriales bacterium (assembly GCA_045533555.1). Classification (GTDB taxonomy): domain Bacteria; phylum Bacillota; class Clostridia; order Oscillospirales; family JAAYXM01; genus SIG480. The sequence goes on along the minus strand of JAZSHZ010000052.1, from coordinate 4,342 downwards.
TACGGGGACAATCTTAATGATATTACATTCAACTTAACAAAAGCGGCTTTTGAATATCATTCGTCAACCGATGTCGACGGTGTAACGGACAGTTCTGCCGTCAGAGCGCGTCCGACAGGCATAATCCAGTTATCGAAGGACAGTTATTTATCATTTGTTATATATGTTCCGCGTGCAGGAATTTATAAAATGAATATGTATAATGCTTTGAGAAATTCGAATGGCGGAAGTGCGGATGTATATCTTGCAAAGGATTATTCGGTTGACAAAAATGATAAGATCGGAAATTATAACTGTAAGCATAACGGAGATGCAGTTGATTGGGTTCCGATAACAACCCCGAATGTCATTGAAGATATTCGTATAGAAGAGGCGGGGGTTTATGTAATTACTTTTGTTGGCGTTAACGGGTACGGAACTGTCGGAACATTTGAGCTCATAAACGGCGATGGAAGTAAAGCGGCTCTTATGCCTCCGGTTATTGAGAGCCATCGTTCTGTGATTACGGTCGGAGAAACAGATAGCGCATTGGTAAAAGGATATAATTCCGTAGGTGTTGAAGTATCACCTTCATTCATCTATAGCTCTTCAAATCCTGATATTGCGTCAGTTGATGCAAATGGAAAAGTAAGCGCATATTCACCGGGATTTGCTACGATAAATGTTACTGCAAATCTTGAAGGAGACAGCGCCACGGCTGACTACAGATTGCGTGTTGATTCTGCAAATAAATCCGGTTATCATGCTGAATATGATTTTAAACGTGAGTTTGCCTATCAGACACCGGTTGAACAGATTTCATATGATGAGACGGATAATTTTTGGGCATTTGTAGCTCAGAATGGAGATAAAACTCATCAGATACATAATGGCTACGGAATAATGTCTATGACGACAGGCTCGAATCAGTGGCTTGCTCTTAAAATAAATGTTCCTTCTTCCGGGGATTACTTTATGACCGTTCAGCATGGTCTCAGACCGTCCGGTGCACTCGGCGAAGTATATCTCCTTCCGGGCAATGCGGAGCAAACGAAAGACGCGATTGTTTCAGCTCTTGAAAATATCGAAGCAGTCGGTGAGGTGAATTTTGAAGGCGTCGAGAAGAACGATGCCAAGACTGAGCTTGGAAATGTTTCGCTTGTGAAGGGTGATAACATCGTCGTCTTTAAAGTAAAGAGCAGTGGTTCATCCAATGCATATATGTTCCCGGGGAAAGTAATTCTTGACGGTGGAGAGAAAATTGCTCTTATGGATATCATTCTCGATACTCAGGTTGGAAGAATCTTTGTATCCGGTATAATGTCGGATGAAAGCATTTCCGATCTTTCTGATGCTGAGATTGTTTTTGACAGTGCTGATAAGAGTATTGCAACTGTTAATTCGTCGGGAGTTATAAATGAAAATGCAAAGGGATCGACATTCATATCTGCAAATGTTCTTCTTGATGGAGTAAGTATCCGAAAGAGCGTCGTATATGAAGTAGCAAATGAACCGGTTTCATACAGCGGAGTTGACACGGTTTATGATTTCACGTCATGGAAAGGAACATGGAGTGAAGAGCTTGGAAATGCGGCGGGATATAATGATAAACCATTCAATACTCCGCTTCGTGATGCGCGAGGAATTACATATGAGCACACACCGGGTAACTGGGAGTGGCGCGGTGTCGGTAATGAAAAAGGGTGGAACAACTGGGCAACGACGGCTGATTCAACGTTCAGACTCTATAACGGAACCGGAACATACATGCGTTTGTCGAAGAATAATCAATTTGTTGCATTTAATATCAAAGTTCCTGCGGCGGGAAAATATTCTGCGAGATTTGAATATTTCATTCGTTCGGCAGACGCCAGAGATATGGCGATGTATATTCTTCCGGGCGATACTGCCAATGAAGAGATATATGCAAATCTTAACGATGAGACGCTTGTCGGAAAGCTTGATTTCAGTACGAATGGAGAAAACAGCGAAAGAGTCAGTGTTCTCAATAATGTGACATTTGATGCATCGGGCGAATATATTCTTGTTTTCAAGCAGGGAACGATTACGGCGAACGACACATTTTTCCGTTTTAAAAAATTATATCTTGACGGTGTTAATTGCGTTCGTGATTTCAGCGTAAGTGTTGATAAAAACAGTCTGCTTTATGGTGAAACGGCGCAGATATCAGTTGTTCCGGTTCTTCTCAGCGGAGTTGAACTTGAAAAAGGAAATTATACAGTTGAATTTGATTCCAGGTTCCCTGATGTTGCTGCTGTGGATGAAGACGGTATTATCAAGGCTGTTGGCGATGGCGAAACGGAAATTACCGTTACTGTTTCTGATGATAAAAATAAAGTAACAAAGAGTTTGATTATTTGTGCAACAGATAATACAGAGGTTGTAGAGACTGAACTTGTAGTATTTCCAACGATATTTGTCCGCGGAGCGGAGAAGATGGATTGGCGAGTCAGAATGTCCAGCGGCAATGTTCTGAAAGTTCCGTTTAACACTGTTTCATATGAATATTCCACAGATGGAGTTATTTCTGCAGACGAAAACGGAAAAATCACTGCACTTGCCGTGGGACAGGCTGATATTACGCTTACTGCAAACTTCAAAGGGTATGATATAACGGATACCGCAACAATTACAGTCAAGGAAAACACAGGGAAAACTGAGCCGACTTACTATACATATGAAAAGCGTGAGAACGCAAAGAAGAATATTGAAAAGTATTCATGGGCAAAGACTGAAAAAAATAATGCGATAAAAGCGGCTGACAAGGTTGTTGAAAACTTTGAAGCAATTTATGATGGGCTTACGGGCGAAGGAATTCCGAGAGCATACAGAATTGGTCGTCTGAATTGTCCGGAGTATCAGCAGTGCAAGATGTGTGGCGTCAATGTTGCGGTCGATGCTAACGGTTGGTATTTCAATATGGTAACCCGTCCGTGGAAGATTCAGTGTTCAAATTGTAAACGTATATTCCCGTCAAACGATTTTGCGCTCCTTTATGAGCGCGGCGTTGATGAAAAGGGATATTACGATAAGGCCCGTGCTATTGAGAATAATAGAATTGCTGTAGAGAATGGCGAAAAAGATGCGCTCGTGAATGAGCTTTATCCTGAGCTTTCAGATAATATTAATCTCGGGCGCGGCCTTCGCGACGGAGAAACTGTTGAAACATGGGGAGTTGATGCAGGTTTCGGTTATGAACCGAAAAAACCGGACGGATCGAATTATGTCCATTCCAACGGAGTGACAGAAGTTCATGCATATATTCCGCATTATGTATATTTGACGCATATTTTTTATGCTGAGACGCTCACAACGCTTGCGAATGCATATAATTATACCGATGATATCAGATATGGCAGAGTTGGCGCAATTCTTCTTGATCGCTATGCCGATTTCTATCCAAGCTATAATCAGACGCAGTATGGCAAAACCTGGCCATTGTCTGATGGCGGTTCCGGAAGAGGTCATGCGATAGGCAGAATTGCTGATGCAGGCCATTCGACGAGTATTATACTCACGGCGGACGCCTTCTTCCCGGCGCTTACGGACAGTAAGACAATTCAGTTCCTTGAAAACAAAGCTTCCGAAACAGGTATCGAAAATGATAAATCTTCGGCGTTGAAAATCTGGGAAAACTGGGATAAGAATATTCTGACGGAAGCATATAATCAGGTTGTCAAAAAGGGCAATATTATGGGTAACTACGGTCTCTATCAGCAGACAGTCGCAACTGCTGCCGTTGTTAAGGCAGCAGAGCCCGAAAGCGGTGACATGATTGAATGGATATTTGCCAAGGATGATGAAACTACTGACCTTCCCGAAGGCGGAGATTTCACATCAAAGATGGTAGATATTGTTGACCGGGATGGTATGGGCAATGAAACAGCACCTAACTACAACGGAATGTGGCTTGGCCGATTGAACGGCATGGCTGATGCGTTGATGCATTATAACGGTGAAAAGAGTTATAATCCATATGAACATCCTAAGTTTATCAATATGTGTATGGCTTTTACATATTGTGTTACAGCCAACAATCAGACAGCAAATGTCGGCGATGGAACGGCAATGCTTCTTCCGTTCATAGAATGCAAGGAGACTGCATTCAAAGCTTTCTTTGAACACACGACTGATCCGCAAATCAAGAAGCGTCTTGCAGAGTTCCTCTATATAAATTATGGCGGAAACTATAAGGGAATGCGATATAGCATTTATCATCCTGATCCGGAAAGCTTCGGACGCGAGATCGAAGAACTTACAGGCGGGAAGCCTCCGGCATGGCCGAGCGAAATTCTCTCAGGATATGGACTTGCCATCGTCCGCGGCGGAGAGGACTATGTCT
>JAZSHZ010000027.1:0-13642 GCA_045533555.1 Eubacteriales bacterium | reverse complement strand
TTGGTACGTCGAGAGGTGAGGTTTGAACAAAACAAGCGGAAAACGCCTTGAAATTTGATGTTTCAAGGCGTTTTATATACAATGCTCCGTTTTTTTGTAAATTGGTTTTGTGAAAATTTGAGACAGAACGACACATAGATCATTCCCTATATATAAATTCTCCGCTTGTGTTCTTGTGCCTTTTTCGACAGTCTGAAAACAGTTTCGGAAAATCCGAAACTGTTTTTTCTATTTATCTTGAAGAGCCGGTTGAACGCGGGACGTCGGGGACGCCGTCCCCTACAAGGAGTATCTGATGAAAGGGGTTAGTGCGGTTTTGCACCAACTTCGTAGGGTGCATTCACGAATGCACCGCATTTACCAACCGATTAAAGCGGGCGATTCTTGAATCGCCCCTACGATGTGTTCGATAAAACGTAATCGCTACCGTTACCACAAATTCCGTAGGGCGGCAGGATTGCTACCGCCCTTAAAGTGATACCAAAAAATGTACGTCCCCAAATGGCTTTTGGCTCTTAGTCACTTAGTTGCTATAGACCGCGTAACCGGCCCTTTTTTCAGATAAACTTCCTTAACATCATAAAGTTTATCATCAATAATTTCAATATCAACATTGTCTTTAAGCTTTGTTTGCAAATCATTTGAATAAAGCATAATATATAGTTCGTTACGTTTCACTACATATTCATATCCGATATAATCACCATAGAAACTATTGCCAATAACATAACCCGAAAACGAAAGCTTATTATCACCAAAATCCACTTTATTTATTTGTATTAAATTAGGACTTATAGTATTTCTTTTTACATCATTGATTCTGATTGCATTAAAGATTATACATATAAGCACAATAAAAATTCCAGAAATTAATATTAATAGTAATTTTCGCTTCATAAACATTTACTCTCCATCCAAAAAAGCCACTTGGGGACGTACATTTTTTGATACTATTTTACGCACGCGTTATAACCCCTCTCGAAACCCTGGTCAATCTTTGCAACTGTCTCACCGGAAAATTCTTTTTCAGCTCTCCTCAGATTGCAATCCGCAAGAAACCTTTCGTATCCCCGTTCTACTTCATTAATTTTATTTTAGCATACGTGCAAAAATCTTGTCAAGAACATGCGACATATACAAAAAATCCACCCTGAACGGGTGGATTTTCGCTTTAAATTATTCGTGATCGTGGCATCCGCAGTCGCATTCGCCGTCTTCACAGCAATCTTCCATATCGAATTCAAGATCTTCGCCGCAGCCCGGGCACTGAATCTTGCCGAGAGCGAGAATATCATCATCGACCATAATGGAATCGCCGCAGGTCGGGCAAACGACTTCATAATGGAAATCGTGGCAATCACATTCGCCGTCGCAGTCACAATCATCCTCATCGTCTTCACAACCGCAGTCACATTCGTCAAATGCGCCCTCAAGCTCGAGAAGCTCTTCTGCAACCTCATCAAGCTCATCGCTCATTTCATCTGTTATCTGCTGAAGGTCGGAAACCGAGTCCGCAAGCTCATCGATGACATCGATCATAGCAAGAAGGAGCTTTCCCTCTTTTGTCGTGCCGTCAATTTCAAGCCCGTCGCAAAGACCGCGGAGATATGCTGCTTTTTCAACTATATTCATAGCTATCCTCCGAAAAGAATTTATTATTTTGCGCGCTCGAGATATTCGCCTGTTCTTGTGTCGATCTTGATTCTGTCGCCGATGTTGATGAAGAGCGGAACGCGAACTTCAGCACCTGTCTCGACAGTTGCCGGCTTTGTTACGTTCGTTGCAGTGTCGCCCTTGAGGCCCGGCTCTGTCTCGGAGATCTCGAGCTCAACGAAGTTGGGCGGCTCAACACTGAAAACATTGCCCTTGAAGGAGAGGAACTTAACGACCATATTCTCCTTGACGAACTTGAAGCTATCCGGAAGCTTATCTGCGTTGATCGGCTCCTGCTCATATGTCTCCTGGTTCATGAAGTAGTAGAGCTCACCGTCGTTGTAGAGATATTCCATATCCTTGCGCTCAACGAATGCCGGCGGGAACTTATCTGTCGGGTTGAAGGATGTTTCAACAACAGCACCTGTTACGACATTGCGATACTTTGTGCGAACAAAAGCCGCACCCTTACCCGGCTTAACATGCTGGAACTCGATAACCTGCATTACCTGACCGTCCATTTCAAATGTTACGCCGTTTCTGAATTCACCTGCAGAAATCATTTTGATTTTCCTCCAATTTTTCTTCTTATTAAAAAGTCTTTATCTATTTTACATTATATTGCTCCGTTTTGCAAGTAAAACTTTGCATTTTTTCTTATTTTTCGCATAAAACTCTGACAGCGAGCGGGTAAACCTTTTTTCCGAAGCCGCAAATCATACCTTGGCACACCGCGGAAATGACGGAATTATGGCGAAATTCCTCGCGCGCATGGATATTCGAGAGATGCACCTCGACGCACGGAATCTTAATCGCGGAGATCGCATCGCGGATTGCAATGCTATAATGCGAATATGCACCCGCATTGATAACGATTCCGTCAACACCTTCGTCATATGCGCGATAGAGCGCATCGATTATCTCGCCCTCGCAATTTGACTGAAAATCCGAAATTTCGACATCGAGCGCCGCAGTTTCCTTTTTAGTATATCCGATGATATCCGAAAGGGTTTCGCTTCCATAGACCTCAGGCTCTCTCTTTCCGAGAAAATTGAGATTTGGCCCGTTTATGATGAGTATTTTTTTCATTCGAACAACCTCCTTTTTCCGAGCGGCGGAACCTTGATGGCAAGGATTCCGCTTCGCTTCGCGCCGATTATATCGGTCACGATCTTATCACCGATGAGCGCCGTTGTCTCGCGGGTCTCACCGTATTTTTCCATAACCTTGCGGATCGTCCTCCTGCTCGGCTTTCCGCTTTTCCAGAAATGATCCGTCCCGAACGGGATGCAGAATTTTGAGACGCGCGCCTCCTTGTTGTTTGAAACGATGACGAGCGTTATGCCATTCTCGCGAAGGTCATCCGCCCATGCCTGCATCTTCTCATCGGGCACTTCGTTTTCATATGTCGCAATGGTATTATCAAGGTCTGATATCAGGAGTCTTATCCCCATTTCGCGAAGAAGCTTTCCATCGACCTCATAGATATTATCAAGTTTCAAATCGGGTATGAAAGGTAGTTGCATCTTCTGCCTCCCGCATATTATGCATTTTCAATAATATATTTTAATAACAGTATATCACAGATTTGGATTTTGAGCAAGGAGAAGCATTTCAAAATGAAGATATATCTTTCTCACGGCGCGCAGGAGTCTGCGACGGTTTCGGATATTTCCCGCAAATTCGGGCTCATTCCCATCCCCGAAGAGACGGTTTTTGAAAAAGCGATGCCCTCCGCCTGCGTTTCGGGCGGAGAAATTTCGGAATATCTTCAAAGCCTCGCCCGAAAGGGAAAGACGCGCGAAATCTTCATTCCGCGTCTCATCCGCCGTTTTGCGATGCCTGCCGAGACTGCGGATGGAGAGGATATTCCGCTCACGGAGCTTTCTGCGCTTCTCTGGCAAAACGATGCAAAAAGCTTCTATTCTCCGCAGATGATGCTCAATTATTCCGTCTTCCGCGATGCGGCGTCCGAAATCGGCTTTGTACTTTTCGACGATGCGCGCAGCATATCCGAAAAACTGCGGCTTGCAAAAAGGCTCGGATTTGAGAAAGCCATTCTTACATACCGCAGTATCTTTGACATTATCGGGGATATTATGTTTTAATCCGAAACGCGAAGCCTCTCGCACAGCTCCTCATCGGGGGATGCATATGCCGTGTAGTAATTCGTGTAGATAACCTTTCCCGGTGCCGCGCCCTGCGGCTTTTTGACATAACGCACAAGCGCATAATCAACGGGGACATTCTCCGATTCCTTTGCGCGCGAATATGTCGCCGCAATTATCGCCGCCTCGGTTATCGCGCGGTCGGGAAGGCTCTCGAGACCATCACATTCGATTATGACGTGTGACCCCGGAACATTTTTCGTATGCAACCACAAATCATTCTTCATTGCGCTTTTGAGTGTCAGCGCATCATTCTGCTTGTTGTTTCTTCCTGCATATATGACGAAGCCGTCACTTGAGATGAATCGGTAGGGTCGGAGTGCCTTCTGCTGCGATTTTCTCTTGTCTCCCGTCTTATCGAGATACCCCGTCTCACGGAGCTCCTCGCGGATTTCCGCAACATCCGCTTCATTCTCCGCTCTCTCAATGCTTTCAATAACACTTTCGAGATAAACGAGTTCATCCTCGCCCGAGCTTATCTGCTCCGTGAGGAATTTTTCCGCGTTTTTCATTCTTCTGTATTCACGGAAGAGTTTTTCGGAATTCTCCTGCGGGGTAAGACGCGAATCGAGCTTTATTTCAACATCTTCGCAATCCTTGAAATAATTCTGGGCAACGAACGAGGTCATACCCTTTTCAAGCCTGTATATATTCGCGGAAATGAGCTCTGCCCTTTCGCGGAGCTCCTCGCGGTTTATCGCTTTCTTGAGCTCCTCGCGCTGAAGCGCAAGCTTGCGCTCTGTCCTTGCATATGCGCTCTTTGCAACCTGCATAATGCCGTGAGCCTTTGAGCGGAGCGCCTCTCTTATCTCGCGAAGCTCATAATAATCGGCGAGAGTATCCGAAAGGCTCGTCTTCTGCTCCGTCCGCATTGAGCTTTCATATTGAGTTATCGGGAAGAACGAAAATTCATATGGCTTCTTGCCGTCATAGACGATGCAGGGTGACGGCGGATTTTTCAATATATCAAAAACCGTCGATGCCATTTTTTCCCTTGCCGTTATATCAAGCTCGGACATATGCGTTGCAACGTCACCCGATACACGATATGCAATCTCACGGCATACGAGCGGTGAAAAACCCATAAACGTCGAAAGAAGCCATTTATCGCAAAGTATTTCTTCCTTTGCATTGCAGATTATCTCAAAAAGCTCCGCGCGGGAATATCCGCTTGCATCGAGTTTTTCCTGCTTCGGCGGAAGCTCATAGAAAAGCCCGGGAAGCATCTGCCTCTTCTCGCTCATATCGAGGTCAACGCGCTTCAAGCATTCTATGACGCGGTCATTATCATCGCGCAGAATTATATTTGAATGGCGCGCCATTATCTCGCAGGTAAGCGTTCTTGATGATGCGACGCCCATTTCATCGTTGACTTCCATTTTTATATCTATGATTCTCTCCATATGCGGACTTGAAACCGAGATTATCCTGCCGTTCAGGAGATGCTTCCTGAGAAGCATACAGAACATCGGTGCGCTCTGCGGATTCTCTCTCGTTCTTGTCGAGAGATGAACTCGCGGAAAACTCGCATTTGCCGAGAGAATGAGTTTTTTTCCTTTGACATTCGGACCGCGGAGGGCAATGACGATATCATCCTTCTGCGGCTGATGTATTTTATCGATTCTCGCGCCGCAAAGAAGCTCCGAAAGCTCCTTTGAGAGCGCGGCTATATAGGTTGCATCAAGTGCCATAAATCAAAACCGCCTTATACTCTGTAGTAATCCGTGCAATCCCCGTCTGCCTCTGCGATTCTCACTTCGAGATTTGCAAACGCATCCGAAATCAGTTTTTCAAGATACGGGCAGACTATATCCTCCGTCGCAAAATGGCCCGCATCGATGACGTTGATCCCGATATGCGCGGCATCAAGCATCTGATTGTGCTTCACATCCGCTGTCACGAGCGTATCGCATCCGAGCTTTTTCGCCGCCGTGACATAATCTCCGCAAGAGCCGCCGCCGACGGCAACGCGCCTAACCGGGATTTTTGCATCGTGGAATCTTGCACCGCGCGATGAGAGCGCCGTGCAGACCGTTTTGAGAAAATCGCCGAGCGTTGCTTCTTTGGCAATTTCTCCGTATCTGCCTCCTCCGGATACTCCGTCTTCAAAGGGATCGACAATACCCTCGACGGCTATTCCGAGTTTTCTTGCCAGAATATCGTTCACGCCGCCCGCTGCACTGTCAAGATTCGTGTGCATACATATTGCGGATATCTTGTTCTCGCAAAGGCGGAGGACGAGCTCACCCGTCACATCCGCATCGGTTATTCTCTTTCGCTCTCCGAAAATTACGGGATGATGGGAGACGATAAGCTCCGCTCCGCAGCGAATCGCTTCATCGATGACCGCGCCCGTTATGTCAAGCGCAATGAGCACCTTTGAAACCTCCGCATTTCCTCTCCCGACGATATGACCGACATTATCGTATCCCTCGGCGAGATGCGGCGGCGCGGCTTTTTCAAGAAGCGCCAGTATATCGGAAACTTTGATCATATTTTCTTCCTCATTTCTTTAAGCGATGCAAGGTCTCTCTCCCGCCTTGCCTTTTCCTCCGCGCTCATTGCGGAGGCTTCGATTTTTTTGTCAAATTCATATGTAAGCCGCGTTATTATCTTATCGGCATATGTCTCCGCAAGCTCCGCTCCGATTGCGGCGCGGCTCATATATTTCTCAAAAGGCTCGAATTCGACCTTGCCGCAAAACTTCGCAACGATGACGGAATAGAGATGGCTGCCTTCTTCGACGAATTTTTCATCCGTTATTGCAAATCCTTCGTTATAGAGCCATTCGCGCAGAAGCTCCGTCTTAGTCATCGGTTGGAGAATCAGCGTGCAATCCCGCCTTGTCCATTCCGCGCGCGATATTATATCAATAATCGTTTCGCCGCCCATTCCCGCGATGACAACGGATTCATGATGCTCTATACCGTCAAGCCCGTTTGTCAGAACGGTTTTTATTCTTCCCGAAAGCCGCGCCGCCGCAATCTCCTTTTCGGCATTTTTAAGCGGGCCGCGGTTTATGTCGCTCGCGGTTATATTTTCGGCAAAGCCACGCTTTGCGGCGTATATCGAGACAAAGCCGTGGTCACAGCCGCAATCGACGAGCGAGCGGCACGGCGGTATTGACTCCGCAACGCAAAGAAGCCTTGCGCCGAGCTCCTTTTCCACAGAAAATCCCTCCTTATATGAAAATTGCGCGTCGGACGACGCGCAGGATTTTCTTCGTTTAGTTATTGCTCTCGAGGTGGTTGTTGAGCTTTTCGAGAAGCTCATCAACATCAACGCCGTGAACCGCGCAAGCCTGCTCAAGAGTCTCTCCTCTTGCGGAGGGGCATCCGAGGCAATGCATTCCGATTTCAAAGAAATACGGTGCGCATGTAACGTCGATATCGAGAATGTCACCAATGATGGTGTCCTTCGTGATTTTTGCCATGACGAATCATCCTTTCGCATTTGATATATTTATTATATATCTCCCGCCCTCATTTTTCAAGTCAATTTTTATTTTTTGTTTTCTCAATTTCGCGATGCAGGAAGGAAAGCGCATCAGCAAGAGTACCGACCCGGTCAATGAGACCGAGCTCGACCGCCTCCTTGCCGTATATCACCGTTCCGACATCTGTTGCAAGCTCGCCCACCTTGAGCATATATTCGCGGAATTTATCCGCCGCCATATTTGAATTGCGCTCGACAAAGCTTGTTATACGATCCTGCACGCGCTCGAAATAATTGAAGGTCTGCGGCGCTCCGACCACGACTCCGCTCATTCTGACCGGATGAATTGTTATTGCCGCAGTCTCCGCAATTATGGAATGCTTTGCCGCAACCGCAAGCGGAACACCTATCGAATGCCCTCCTCCGAGAATGAGGGACGCCGTCGGCTTCGTCATTCCCGCAATAAGCTCCGCAATCGCAAGCCCCGCTTCTATATCTCCGCCGACCGTGTTGAGCATTATCAGAAGTCCGTCAATATCCTCATTTTCCTCAACCGCCGCAAGAGTCGGGCAGATGTGTTCATATTTTGTCGTCTTCGTGTCGCTTGAGAGCACTGTATGCCCCTCTATCTGACCTATAATCGTTATGCAATGGATATTGCCGAAGCGGCTTTTTGTCACCACCGAGCCGGTTTCGACTATTTCATCCCGCTCTTCCTGCTTGTTATCTTTCGTCTCGGACATTTTATCTTCCTCCGTTTTTTCATTGGGTTTATTTTATGCAAAAAAACCTCAAAAATACGGACAAGAAAAACTTGTAATAAAGCAGGATGCGTGATATAATTTTTATAATAAAAAAATACAAAAGAGGTGTTTGGGAATGGCAAAGAACAAATGGGTATCTTTCTTGCTCTGTCTTTTCATCGGCGTTTTCGGCGCACATAAGTTTTATGAAGGAAAGCTTCTCCTCGGAATTCTTTATGTCTGCACGGCAGGCATTTTCGGCATCGGAGTAATTTTTGACCTCATCGTCCTTTTCTTCAAGCCGAATCCTTATTATCCGTGATCGTTTCCACCCGTATGCGATGCATGCGGGTGGACTTTTTTTCTTGTAAAATTGCCTAAAAGTGACTGCGCGGTATTGACTTAATATTGCGGAAATGATATAAATAAAGCGATGCAAACAACTACTTTAAAAGGAGCATTTTACTATGGTTGACAAGACAATTCCTTATAAAAATATTATTATGGTAGCAGATAATCTCACCGAGCAGAAGCCGACGCTTCCGGAAGGATTTTATCTTGATACATACCGCGAGGGTGATGAAATTGCATGGGGCGAAATGGAGCACTATGCAGGCGATTTCTCAACAGTTGAGCGAGGCATAGGATATTTCAAAAGTGCCTATCTTCTTTCGCTCGATTCTCCCGAACGCCTGATTGCCGTCCGCAATCCCGAAGGAAAGGCAGTTGCCTATTGCACGGCATGGCGCTCCTTCTCAAAGGACGAAGTCTGCAACACGCTTCAGTTTCTCGTCACGGCAGAGGGTTATGAAGGCATGGGCCTTGCCCGCGCCGCCGCAATGGAAACCATCAACAGATACATAAAGCTCGGTGGAGGTCGCGTTTATCTCCACACACAGCCCTGGAGCTACAAGGCAATCTGGCTCTATCATCAGATAGGCTTCCGCATTTCGAGAAGCGCAGAGCTTCAGACCTTCGGAAACGACTGCGATGAAGCACTTGAAGTTCTTGAAACACTCATTCCCGCCGATAAGATGAAGCAGATCCGCGACGGGGTTGTTGACTGATATTAAGGAGAAAATAAATGAAGCAACGAATAAATGATTGTCTTTGTGAAAAAGACCCCAACTACCTTTATCCGTTTCTTATTTTGCGAGATATAAACGAAAATCTTTCCGAGGAAGACATTATCGAGGAAATCAACGCGATCAAAAATGCGGGTTGCAGCGGTTTTCTCGTCGAGACACGCGGTTTCACCGATTGGGGACGCGAAAAATGGTGGGAGGTTCTCGGCGTTGTTCTCGCGGAAGCAAAAAGGCTTGATATGAAGGTTTGGATCACCGACGACGAAACCGTCCCGAGCGGAAAGGCAAACTGGGCGGTGCGCGATAAATATCCCGAGCTCCGAAGACTCGACCTTGCGCAGAATACGCTCGATGCGCAGGGGCCGCAAAAGGGAGCGGCTTTCCGGATTGCAAGCTTTATGCACGAGGGCGAAGAGCTTTTTGCGGCTATCGCATACCGCGTTGAAGGAAGCGACGACGAGCCGATTTACAGTGACGGAATAAATCTTACGGCAAACGTAAAGGACGGAATCCTTTTCTGGGATATTCCGGAGGGCTTCCGGAGAATTTTTCTCATATTCAAAACAAAAAGCCGAGGTGTTTCCATCTATCGCGACCACGTTGACTATCTCAACCCAGATGCCTGCGCGCTTATGATAAGTGAGGTATATGAGCCGCATTACGAGCATCTTTCGGAATACTTCGGAAGCACGATTGCGGGCTTCTTTACCGATGAGCCGATATTCGGCAATATGGCATCGAAGAAGATGAACTATTGCGAGAAGCTCGGAGATGACTCGATCCTCGCACCCTGGCGCGATGACCTTCTCTCGATCATCGCTGAAAAAGAGGGTTGGAGCGAAGACGAAACGCTTCTTGCGCTTCCGTCTCTCTGGCGCGATATCGGCGGCAAGACCGCGAATTTCCGCCGCAGATATATGGATATACTGACGGAGAGCTACAGCGAAAACTTCGTCAAGCCGCTCGGCCGCTGGTGCAAGGAGCACAACGTTTTATACACAGGGCATATCCTTGAGGATATGAATGCCGATATGCGTTTCGGCTGGAGCACAGGTCATTTCTTCCGCTCTCAGGAGGGCCAGCACACATCGGGCTTTGATATTGTTCTTCAGCAGCTCAAGGTCGGAAGTTTTGAGCTTTCCCACTCGACGATCAGCAGCGCGAAATATTCTGATCCGAGCTTCTATCTCTATCTGGTCGGAAAGCTCGCTGCATCCTGTGCGCATCTTTACCCGCATATGGACGGCAGGATTATGTGTGAAAACGCAGGTGCCGGCGGTTGGGGCGAAGGTCTTTCAACGAGAAAATATATGCTTGACAGCTCACTCATCTGCGGCGCCAACCTCTTCTGCTCCGCAGTTTTCGACCCGAAGCACAACAATAACCATATTCCGCCCTTCGTCTATGACCACGGCGAGCATCCGCAGTATCCGTTCTTAAGACCTCTTATGCGCTATCTCAACAGAGTCTGCCATCTCAACTCCCGCGGTGTCCATATTGCAAACGCGCTCGTCTATTATCCCGCAGAGGGCGACTGGGCAGGCGCAATAAAGCTTCCGCAGAGAATTGCGGCTGCGCTTTCCCGCGCGCATATTGACTATGACTTTGCGCCGTGGGATATCCTCGGAAGCAATGCAGTTGAAATCAGGGAAGGCAAGATATGCATCAACCGCGAAGGCTTTGACTGTCTCATCATCCCCTGTTGCGAATATCTTCCCATTGAGCTTCTTTCGCGCTTTGATGAGCTTGCAAAGGATATAACGGTAATTTTCGAGGACCTTCTTCCGACGGTTTCCGAGACAGGTGAGGTCTTTGAACCGCAGCATGCGCTCTGCCTCGACACGGAAGAAATCCCCGCATATCTCAAAGAAAAAGGCTTTTATGATATTTCGCTTGACGGATGCCCCGAACTTATGCATCTCCATATGCGCGACGGTGCTTCGGACAGCTATCTCTTCTTCAATCTTTCAGCATCGAAAGCAATTGAGAAAGAGATCACACTCAAAAACAGCGGCGATTATATTCTCTATGATGCCTGGGAAAACAAAACCGCCCGCGGAAGCTGCGCGGACGGCAGGATAAAGCTTACTCTTGCTCCGAAGAGCACACTTATGCTTATCTTCGGTCTTGATGAAGAAGCAGGCGAGGATATTCTCCTCCCGCAGGTCTGTGATGTTGATTTCAAAGAAATTACCGCGGGAACATCCATTGAAGTTACGCTCACAAACACACACGGCGAGATCGTTTTGCAAAAGACGGAAACATCCGATGCTCTCATAAACTATGCAGAGCAGCTCTCCGGCTTTGCGGGAGAGCTCACCTACAAGTTTACGGTAAATTCCGACAAAGCTATCCGCTTTATTGATCTCGGAACGGTCGGTGAATGCGCGGAGGTTATTGTAAACGGCATCTCCTGCGGAAGTCTCGTCACCTCGCCCTTCATTTTCCGAGTCAAAGATATGTGGAAGACGGGCGGGAACGAAATTGAAATCAAAGTTGCATCAAGCTACGGCTATGCAAAGAACGACGATTTCTCCAAATTCCTGACGCTTCCGCCAATAGGCATCCTCGGTCCGATCCGTATCGGGTAAAACAAATTCAAAACGGGTTCAATCGATTTGATTGAACCCGTTTTCTTTATGAGAAGAAATAATTCTTTGTGTTTGTGTAGCAGATGTCTTTAACCATTCTGCCGAGAAGCTCCATATCGTCGGGAGCTTCGCCGTCTTCAACCCACGTTCCGATTATGTTGCATACGATTCGTCTGAAATATTCGTGTCTTGTGTAGCTTAAGAAGCTTCTTGAGTCAGTAAGCATTCCGATGAACTTTGAGAAAAGAGTTATGCTTGCGAGAGCCTTCATATGCTTCTCCATACCGTCGATATGGTCATTGAGCCACCAAGCAGAGCCTATCTGAATCTTGCCTGCAATTCCGTGTCCGTTGAAGCAGGTTGCAAGAGTCATAAGAGCTTCGTTATGTGCAGGGTTGAGGCTATAGAGAACTGTCTTCGGAAGCTTATCTTCGCGCTCGAGAAGGTCAAGAAGGTTGATAATCGGCTGAACGATTCTCTCATCGCTCATTGTGTCAAAGCCCGTGTCAACGCCGAGGGCATTGAAGGTCGCCGTATTGTTATCGCGAAGAACCGCGATATGGATCTGCATAACGAGGTCATTCTCATAATATTTCTTTGCGAGGTGGAGATAAAGCGTCGAATAATAGATGTCGATATCTTCCTGACTCGGCTCAACTCCTGCGAGCTTTGCCTTGAAGACTCTGTCTGCCGCCGCTTCATCCGGTTTTTGGAACCATACCATATTGAGCGAGCAGTCAACACTGCGGCATCCGCGCGCGACGAAGAAATCAAGTCTTTCGTCAAGCGCTTTTTCAAGGCTCTTATAATCCTTGATGTCATAGCCGACGACACCTGCGAGCTTTTCGATGTATCCGCAGAACTCGGGTCTCCAGATATTAAGAGCGCGTTCGGGGCGATAGGACGGAACAACCTCAACATCAAAGCTTTCATCAGCCTTTATGATATCATGGAACTTAAGGTCATCGCAGGGATCATCCGTCGTTCCGATAATCTCAACATTTGAGCGCTTTATGAGACCGCGTGCGCCGAACTCAGGCTGCGCGAGAAGCTCATTTGCACGATTCCAGATATATTCCGCATTTTCGGGGCAAAGAAGCTCTTCGATTCCGAAATAGCGGCGAAGCTCAAGATGCGTCCAATGGTAAAGCGGGTTACCGATGCAGTAAGGCATAACCTCTGCCCACTTCATAAACTTTTCCTTCGGATCCGCATCGCCCGTTATGTATTTCTCATCAACGCCGAATCCGCGCATTATTCTCCACTTATAATGGTCTCCGCCGAGCCATACCTCCGTGATGCTTTCATAGTGCTTATCCTCGGCAATCTCCTGCGGACTTAAATGGCAATGGTAATCTATGATCGGAGTTTTCTCCGCAATCTCGTGATAGAGCTTTTTTGCAGTTTCCGTCTTAAGAAGGAAATCCTTGTCCATAAATTTCTTCATATATATACCTCATTTCATTTGTTACTGATATATTTTATCTCACATAGAATTTATTGTCAAGTAAAGTTGCATCCGAGTTTTCGTTTTTGAACAAAAAACTTACTTTTGTATAGATAAAGAGCCACTCCGCACCAAATGATGCGGAGTGTTACCCAAATAATAACGTTAGCTTTTATTTTTCTTACAATATGCGGATTTTTTTAACCAATAATTCCCCGTCCATAAGGATATAGCTGTGGATTCCGTCATAGCCTGCTTCGAACACATGTCCGTCTTTCAATGCCGTAAGCTTATGCGGCGGTTCAAACAGCATCTTCACGGTATCATACACATAGTCATTGATTACAAGCTCGTTCGTCGTTTTTATTCTGCGATAGCATACACGATATCCGGAATTATCCGCTTCTGCCAACACGCGATATTTGGCATCCATATCTGCCATATAGAGAGGATATGTGTTTTTCTCCGATGCATTGATCTCTTCGGTCTGATAACCCTCAGCTTCATCTGCTTCTTTTTC
>JAZSHZ010000212.1:0-3413 GCA_045533555.1 Eubacteriales bacterium | reverse complement strand
TCCGTAGAAAATACTCGGCTCTGTGCCTGTGTCATATACAAATTCGCCCGGTTCAGCGCAGATTTCAACGACCTTGCCGCTTTCAACGATAATCATACACTGACCGTCGTTTACGTTGATAATTGAACCGTTTGAAATAATATTGTCAGTTCCTTTTTTGTTTGAGGAACGGCCGCCTGTTCTTTTTTCACCCTTAACAACAAGAGTGTCTGCATCTAAACTTTCGCAATAGAAATAGTCGCGCCACGAATCAGCGAGAACACCACCAAGTGCTCCTATACCTGCTTTTAATAATCCCATAATGATTCTCCTCTCAATATATATGAATTATAATCTTTCATCAGAAGCTTCCGCCGCTTCCGCCGTGGGTTCTTCCCGAAGATGATGTGTGTGTTGAGCTTGTGTTGTTCTTGGGTTTCTCTGTTCTTATAATGTTGCTATAGAGGAAAATGTCTCTTGAAACCGTTATGTTTTTGCTTCCCTCTTTCATATAGTTCGCCGCATAGTTATCGGAAACCGCAGTTTTCATCTTCTTAAGCTTTCCATTCATCATAATCAAAGCTATGATAAGCGGAATGATGAGCGCCGCAATGATGATGAACAAGGGATTTCCTTCCTTCTCCACCGTTCCGACACCGTTTGCATAATCCCAAAGGATATCTTCCGCAACATCGGCATATTCCTCTATTGCAGAATACCAATTATCTGAGGAAAGGTATGAGACAAAGCACGATTCCATATACGCAAGATTTGAATCGTGGAACACCTCTATTGCCTCAGCGTGTGTCGACAGATGATATTTTCTGTCTCCGGAGCAGATATAGAAGATTATTCCGTCATCATTCACACCTGCGCCATATCCGTTATAATCAAAGATATCATCCGCGCTTGATTCTGCATCAAAGCCCGACATTGTTTCTTCCGTGTAGACCGCGACATCCATATTATATTCGTTTCTTATCCGATCAAGCCTTGCGCTGAGCTCCTCAAACTCCTCTGCGCTCAGAATACCTGCATTGTCGACGATCGGCGGATTGGTGAATTCCGTGGCGCAGACCGACATCGAGAGCGCAAGACACAGAATGACCGCAATGAGCATCGAAATAATTCTTTTCATAACAGCACCCCCTCATCGAAGCATAAGAAATGCGATGACTGCCGCAACCGCATAACTTATTCCCGCAATCTTCCAGAAATACTTCCACTTTTTGCTCTTGTCAACAGGGTATTCTCCGACAACTTTTCCCGTCTGCCCATTTATCGCAAAGCGATACATCTTATCAAGATATTTGATATTGAGCATCCACACAGGGAGAAGCGAATATCTTATCTTTCCGTTTGAGAAATTTACATTTGTGCTCTCGGGGTGAACTGCCATATATCTTCCCGTCGTGTCGTCAAAAGCTTCGACGGTCGAGTTTTTGACGCGCTCATTTGCACGCTCGATGCTTTCCTCCGCGGTGACATCATATTTGTCCGCAAGGTATCCCGAAAGATATGCTCCGTTGAATTCAACGGCATCCTCATACATAAACGGCTCAACAGCCTCCATATATGTATCGTCCGCCTTTTTTGAGCCGTCGACAGGAATATTGGCAAAGCCGATGCTTCCCGCTCTGAAGAGCTTATAATATTCTGTCTTCGTGTAGTTGTAGTTTGCATCGCTCCACGTTGTCACGCGCTCCGCATTATAGGTTATTGCCGCCTTGCAATCGCAGTCAAACATCCAGCACGGAACATAGACACCCACCATCTCTTCGATTTTCTTTTTGTTTTTAAACTCATCAGGAAGAAACGGAGCTTTTTTGAAATCTGCCTCAAAAGCTGCTATTGCAGCTTTCTTGTCAATCTTAAACGGAATTATGTAGTCAGGCCTGAGTGTTCCTTCAAATTGACCTTTCACAACATTCGACTGTCCACAATAAGGACATACAGTAGCACCGAGAG
This sequence comes from Eubacteriales bacterium, assembly GCA_045533555.1. GTDB lineage: Bacteria > Bacillota > Clostridia > Oscillospirales > JAAYXM01 > SIG480. The sequence continues at coordinate 1,466 of JAZSHZ010000212.1, read as the reverse complement.
TATCATCTCCTGTAATCTCTGCTCCGCAGGATGGACAATTGTAGTTTGCGAGATTGATTTCGTTTGTATCATCATAATTTCGCGGTGTATAAGTATCCCAATCGTATTTCGATTCTCCTCCTGCAGCTTCTATTCCCTCCACAAGCTGCTGCATACTCTCAATTTCAAAATCATTTTCGCATGATTCACAGTGAAGATGTCCACTATTGTAAATAAGTGGTGCTCCACAGCATGGGCATATATAGCTATTTAGAGTATCCATATAATCCTCCCCTTTTAAATGAATTTTTTACGGAAGCTTCACTTGGATTTTTGAGTTTAGCATCCATAAATCTTATTTAACAATATCTTAACATATTTACAATAAAATGTCTATACCGTTTTATGCGTTTTGGGTATCGAAATCTCCTTTTGAGCTTCGATATTGAGATGTCATCGTTTTTTGTAATTTAAATAACAAATGTATTTGATAATGTTAAAGCGTCTTCCAATACATTTGTTTTATTGTGCAAGGAGAACACAATCCAGGAGAATCGCATAAGATGGACCGAAAGGGAATTTTGTCCCAACTAAAAACCAAAGGAGACGTTTTTATGGAAGATAATCCAGCAATGAATCTACTGAGTGATAATGATAATAATGGCAATATGGATGGTTATAATTGCAGTAATATGACCGTCGGAATGGCTTATGTTCCCATTCAGGAGTGGAACAGGACTTATGGGGTGAATGAAGCACTTTCTCGCGGAACGCAGTTTCCTGAACTCGACAAACCGTTTTTCGGGGAGGACATGTGGAAATGAAAACAACAAGCAAAGCAAACTATTTGATGAAACGGAAGCATATGCTCAACAAAATCCGTGAATTTGATTTTGCAATAGTTGAAACGGCATTGTTCTTAGATACACATCCTGAATGCAAAAAAGCTCTCGCATATTACGAAAAGATGAAAGAAGGATATGGAAATGCCGTTGAAGAATATGAAAAAAACTTTGGACCTTTAAATATTTATTCTGCAAATAATTACAAAAAATGGAACTGGATAAACGGACCGTGGCCGTGGGAAGGAGACTGCTGAAATGTGGACTTATGAGAAGAAATTGCAATATCCTGTAAAAATAAAAAATCCGAATCCTGCTGCGGCAAAAATAATAATATCGCAGCTCGGTGGAGCGTACCAAAATGTTTGAGTAGCCTTACTAATGCCTCCAAAATACGCATTTTAGAGACTTTCCGTCTTCTCCTCCTTTTATGATTTCTTTAAAAATTGTCCTTGCCATGTTGTTTTTTTCAACATTACTTACATCAGCATCTTTCAAAATTTCGGTCAGTCTGCGAAGCTCTTTCTTGTCAATCGGGGGTTCCTCTTCAGGTTCATCCTCTCCGGTTGTTTCAAGCATCTCTTTTAACTTTTCTATCTCATCGAGAATAGCTTTTTTATTCTTCTTATACTCATCAAGAGTGTC
>JAZSHZ010000036.1:0-10165 GCA_045533555.1 Eubacteriales bacterium | reverse complement strand
AGCTGCGATGCATCATCCATTCTTCCGCCATCCTTTACATCTCCCGAAAAGATGCTCTTACGAGGAATGCCGAGCATAAGGCTTTCCTTTTCGCGGAGATTATCTGTTTCATCAAGGTCATGGATGAACATAAGATATGTCATCTGCTCAACAACATCGAGGGGATTTGTTATTCCGCCTGTCCAAAAAACTTCCCAAAGACTGTTGATTTTATTTTTAAGTTCACCTGTTATCATTTTCCTTGCCTCCAAAATTTTACACTTGCTCAAAATATATTATACTCCACACTTGCATTTCGTGTCAAATTTTCTTATAATATTGTATATTCGTCATAATTCGACAGATTGGAGTGGTGATTATGTTTCGGCTTCGCGGCAGGGATTGCTTTATTAATCTCATTGGAGGTCTGATTCTCGCATTCGGAATTTATAACATACACTCCATCTCGGGTGTTACGGAGGGCGGAGTTCTCGGTGTAATGCTTCTGCTTGAACACTGGCTTCATATCTCACCCGCCGTCTCGGGGCTTATTCTCAACGGAATTTGCTATTTCATCGGATGGAAAAATCTCGGGCGTGATTTCATCGGATATTCAATCATTTCCGCGGGTAGCTTTTCTTTTTTCTACGCGATTTTCGAGAAGTTTCCGAGGGTATACCCGCAAATTGCGGAGCACCCTCTTATCGCCGCGCTTGCAGGTGCGCTTTTCATCGGTGTCGGTGCGGGAATAGCCGTCCGCTCCGGCGGAGCGCCGAGTGGAGACGATGCGCTTGCGATGAGCCTTTCGCAAAAGCTGAAGCTTGATATCAACCTGATTTATCTCGCAAGCGACCTCACTGTTCTTTTGCTTTCACTCTCATATATTCCGTTTAAGACCATCGCATATTCTCTCATCACGGTTGTCCTTTCCGGATACATCATCGGTATTATCGTCAAGATCGGCAAGAAGAATCCGGAGCGAAATGTTTACATCGGCGTTCTCCGCAATGCGGAGCAGCTTGACATTTGCCTTGATCACAGATTTTACCATATGCCGGTATCGCGGACACGCCTTCGCCCATCCGACATAAAATATATTGCTGTATACCAATCCCGCTCGCTCTTCGGAGAAGATGCGGGCATACGTTACTATGGCGAGGTTGAAAACTGCAGACTGATTCAGCGGAACAGAATCGAGGAAATTCCGAGCGAGAACACCTCGCTGTATTACCGCTTTGAAATCAAGAAATGGAATGAGCTTCCCGCTCCCGTTCTTCCGACAGACGGATTCTTCCCATATCCAATGACAACGCTTCCGTTTCTTCTGAATGCGAGGGATACCTTCTCTCTTTCTCTCCACTCCGAGGATGAATTCCGTCTCTGGTGCGCGCTTTGTGACGGCGCGGGCGGCAATAAACAAAGAATCTCCTTCGGAAATTTTGAATTGGTTGCAAATGCCGATGAAATCAGCATTATGAAAAAAGGCAGAAGCATCTTCTTCTGCTCCGCCGAGGATTTCAAGGCAAAGCCGCGGATGATATTCACATATATCCGAAAAGAACTAAATATCAAAAGATGATTGCAGGCATGCATTTTTTTGCGGTATGCCTGCTTTTTCATTTACTTTTAAATGTTTTTTTGCTATAATATAATGTTGTGATAAAATCTGACAAAAAGGATTTTGAATTATGATAAGAATAGGAAATCTCAAGCTCTCGCTCAACGAGCGCGAGGAGCTTCTGACAAAAAAGGCGGCGCGTGCACTCGGCATTTCTCCGAATGACATACGCGACCTTCATATAACGAAAAAAGCAATCGACGCGCGCGACAAGGAAAACGTTCATTTTGTCTTTTCCGTCGATGTTTCCGTTTCGGGCGATGAGAAGAAAATCCTCGCGCGCATACACCGCGGTGATATCACCCTCAAGCCCCGCGATGAAGCTGAGCCCGAAATTGCGCCGTGTATTCCCGAAAAACGCCCCGTTGTCGTCGGTGCGGGTCCTGCGGGTCTCTTTGCGGCACTGACGCTTGCAAGGCGCGGAGCAAAGCCGATTCTCGTCGAGCGGGGAGAGTCCGTTGATAAGCGCGCGCTCACGGTTTCTTCATTCTGGGCGGGCGGCAAGCTCAACACTGAGTCGAACGTACAGTTCGGTGAAGGAGGCGCAGGAGCATTCTCCGACGGCAAGCTCAATTCGGGAACTCACGACAAGCGCCGTTTTGAAGTTTTCCGCACATTCGTTGAGCACGGCGCGCCCGAAGAGATTATGTATATAAGAAATCCGCATATCGGCTCAGACAATCTCCCGGGAGTCGTCTCCGGCATCCGCGAAGAAATCAAAAAACTTGGCGGTGACGTTTATTTCGGCTGTCGTCTGTCGGGAATTGAGACGAAAAACGGAGCGGTATGCGCCGCAATATGCGAAACAGCCGACGGTGAAATCACCTTTGAAACGGATGATCTCGTTCTTGCCGTCGGTCATTCCGCACGCGATGTTTTCGCGCTTCTTCTCGACCTCGGCGTCGATATGGAGCAGAAGCCGTTTTCAATGGGTGTCCGCATCGAGCATCTTCAGAGCGATATTGATAAATGCCGTTACGGTGCTTTTGCAGGTCACAAAGCTCTCGGCGCGGCGGATTATAAGCTTTCAAACCGCTATCCCGACGGACGCGCGGTGTATACCTTCTGTATGTGTCCCGGTGGTGAGGTCATCAACTCCTCAAGTGAGGATGGCGGTCTTGTCACAAACGGTATGAGCCTTTATGCACGAAACAAGGACAATGCAAACAGCGCACTTCTCGTAAACGTTCTTCCCGAAGATTTCGGCGGAGCTTCTCCGCTTGCGGGAGTCGAGCTTCAGCGCACAATTGAGCGCGCGGCATTCACTCTCGGCGGTGCAGATTGGAAAGCACCCGCACAGACTGTCGAAGGTTTTCTGACGGGAAGGAAAACGGGCTTCGGCAAAATCAGACCGAGCTTTCTGCCCGGTGTTTGCGAAAAAGATATATCGGAGATCTTCCCCGATTATATAAACGATACATTACGACGCGGTCTTTCAGGCTTTTCAAGGCTGATTTCTGCCTTCCGCGACGGAGAAGCCGTCCTCACCGCTCCCGAAACACGCTCCTCCTCACCCGTCCGCATAAATCGCGGCGAGACGCTTGAATCCTCAATCCGCGGTCTTTACCCCTGCGGTGAGGGCGCAGGCTATGCAGGAGGAATCCTCTCCTCTGCCGTGGACGGAATCCGCGTTGCGGAAGCAGTTCTTAAAATATGACTGTAAAGGAAGTTTCATCACCTATGACAACAGAAGCTAAGCAGAAAAATTCGCGCATTCTCGGATTTATAAAGGAAAATGCGGTTATGTGCATCGCATTTGCGGCGGCGCTCATAACAAGTCTCATCATACCCATTGATCGCGAATATATCGGATATTTTGATTTCAAGACGCTGACCTGCCTTTTCTGCGTTCTCGCAGTTGTCTGCGCTTTGCGGAACATAAACTTTTTTTATGTTCTGGCAAGAGAAATCGTCTCAATTTTCAAAAACGCGCGAATGAGCGTTCTTGCGCTTGTCTATATAACATTCATCGGCTCGATGTTCATTGCAAACGATATGGCGCTTCTGACATTTCTCCCGCTCGGATATTTCGTTCTGACAGCAACCAACAAGACAGATTATATGTCCTTCACCTTCGTTATGCAGAACATCGCCGCAAACCTTGGCGGAATGCTCACTCCGTTCGGAAATCCGCAGAACTTATATCTCTATACGAAATTCGGCATTCCGACATTTGAGTTTATGAAAATCATGGCTCCGCCTTTTATTCTTGCCGTCATTCTCATCACGGTCTGCTGCATCATTTTCGTCAAACCCGAGCCGCTCTTCCTCTGCTATGCGAAGACGCCGCTCAACCCGAAGCGCACTGTTCTTTACCTCGTGCTCTTCATCCTTTCGATCATAATCGTCTTTCGCGTCATTCCCTATCAGATAGGACTTGTTGTCATCCCCGCAGTATTGCTATTTGCTGACAGGAAAGCACTGAAGGCTGTCGACTACCCGCTTCTCTTTACATTTGTCTTCTTCTTCATCTTTGCGGGAAATATGGCGAGGATTCCTGCGGTAAACACACTTTTCTCCTCGCTTCTTGAGAAGAGCACACTTCTTTCCTCGATCCTTTCCTGCCAGTTTATAAGCAATGTCCCGTCCGCCATTCTCCTCTCGCAGTTTACCAATGACTATGCAAATCTTCTCGTCGGCGTCAATATCGGCGGCACAGGCACTCTTATCGCATCGCTTGCAAGCCTTATAACCTTCCGCGAATACTTAAAGTATAATCCCAGACGCGCAAAACATTATATTCTCGTGTTCTCTGTTTTCAACTTTGCATTTCTCGGTATACTCACCGCGTTTATGTATATCATCTGAACCTGAATGGAGGTGTCTGCTTTGAGCAAGACAAGCAAATTCGTCACACATTCCGAATACGGAGAAAAGAAGGCACCTGCACTTTGCGAGTGTGAATCGGCGGCGCAGCATCCTTTGCAGAAATCCGAATGGATTCACTGCGCGGACGATATTGGCGATTGCATCCCCTTATTCAAAAAGGATTTCCAAATATCCGATTCTGTTCAATCGGCATATTTATATATTTCCGCAAGAGGTGTTTACGAGGCTTCATTGAACGGAAATCGAGTCGGAGAATTTATTCTGGCTCCGGGATGGACTTCCTATAAAAAACGGATTCAATACCAGAAATACGATATAACCGACTGCGTTATCGGCGATAATTCTCTTGTGGTGGCAGTTGCACCCGGTTGGTATAAAGGTCGCATTGCCGATTGGTGGAGAGATGCAGAAGAGCGCACCTGCGCCCTTATAGCAAAAATAGAGATAATATATGCAAGCGGAAGAATTGAAAGCTTTTATACCGATACCGACTGGAAAGCTGCGCTGAGTGGCTATAGCTTCTGCGAAATATACGATGGATTCAGCTTTGATGCAAGAGTCAAACCCAATTTCAATCTCGAATGCACCATAGCAGAGGATAACACAAAAGAAGGGCTTATCGCGCAGGTCGGCGAGAATGTCATCGAGCATGAGCGCATAAAGCCTGCAAAGATTATAGAAACTCCAAACGGAGAGACTGTTATTGACTTCGGTCAGAATCTGACCGGCTATGTCGAAATCGATCTCACAGCAGGTGCCGGAGACATCGTCTCCCTTTCTTTTGCGGAAACGCTTGATAAAGACGGTAATTTTTATAACGGAAACTACCGCTCTGCCAAGTGCGGATACACATATATTTGCAAGGAAGGAAAACAAACATTCAAACCGACACTTACATTTTACGGCTACAGATATATCCGTCTTGACGAATATCCCGCAGAGATATGCGCAGATAATTTTACTTCAATTGCAGTATACAGTGAGCTTGAGCGCACGGGATACATTGAAACTTCCGACAGCTTTCTCAACAAGCTCTTCAACAACAGCTTATGGGGGCAACGCTCGAATTTTCTCGATGTTCCGACCGATTGTCCGCAACGCGATGAGCGGATGGGATGGACGGGAGACGCGCAGGTTTTCATACGCGCCGCAAGCTACAACTACGATGTAAATAAGTTTTTTGAAAAGTGGCTTTCGGATATGGTTCTTGACCAATATGAAAACGGAGCGATTCCCATGGTCATTCCATTTGAAAAGAGCAACGCCGAAATAAGCGCCGCATGGTCGGATGCGGTCGCGATTTGCCCCTGGCAAATTTATCTTTCTTACGGCAACAAGGAAATTCTGGAGAAGATGTTTTTGCCGATAAAAAAGTGGGTCGATTATGTCACGGAAACGACATCAAAACCCAACCTGTGGTTTGGCGGAAAACATTTTTGCGATTGGCTTGAACTCGGAAGCGGAGACGGAAATTATAAAGGTGACACAAGAGGTGACCTGATCGCTTCCGCATTTTACGCAAAAAGCACCGAGATACTATGCAAGATCGGTGATGTTCTCGGTCGGGATATTTCATTCTATAAAACTCTCCACAAGAAGATTATTTCTGCCTTCAATGATGAATTCAAAAACGATTACAAGACCCAGACCGAGCACATTCTCCCGCTCGCCTTCAACATAACGAACGAGCCCGATAAGGTGATCAGATCTCTCGCGGAGCTTATCCGCAAAGACGGCAATAAGCTGCAAACGGGTTTTGTCGGCACGCCATATATTCTTCACGCATTAAGTAGTCACGGCTATAGCGAGCTTGCATACACCCTTCTTCTCAGGAAAGAATATCCTTCATGGATTTATCCCATAACAAAAGGCGCAACGACTATCTGGGAGCATTGGGACGGCATCAAGCCCGATGGTGAAATGTGGTCCGATAAGATGAACTCATTCAATCATTATTCCTACGGGGCGGTGGTTGACTGGATGTATTCCGTTTGCGGAGGAATAAACCCCATTGAGGAATCCCCCGGCTATGAAAGGGTATTGATTTCCCCTGTTGCGGACAGCAGAATTGATTGGTTCAGATCGGAGCTTCACACGAAGCACGGTGTCATCAAATCCGCATGGCGGCATGAAAACGGAAGCGTGGTTTATGAGATAACCACGCCTGTCGACGCCACCGTTATTATCGATAAAAAAACCTATACAGTCGAGCCGGGCAGCTACAGCTTCTGATATAACAGACTTTATCTCCCCGCCCGAAATCCTTGGCAATCATATTAAAAGGAGTGAGAACATGCCGGATAAATTTATTATACATTCCGAATATAAGCCTGCGGGTGATCAGCCCAAGGCGATCGATGCCCTTGCAAACGGCATCGAGATGGGTCTTTCCGAGCAGACGCTTCTCGGCGTTACCGGCTCGGGAAAAACCTTCACGATGGCAAATATCATTGAGCGCGTTCAGAAGCCGACGCTTGTTCTTGCTCACAACAAGACACTTGCGGCGCAGCTTTGCTCAGAGCTCAAGGCCTTTTTTCCGGAAAATGCCGTTGAATATTTTGTTTCATATTTCGATTATTATCAGCTCGAGGCATATATTACTCACACTGACACTTATATAGAAAAGGATTCCTCGACAAACGAAGAAATCGACAGACTTCGACACAGCGCAACAGCTTCTCTCGGCGAGCGCCGTGATGTCATCATCGTTGCGAGTGTTTCCTGCATCTACGGTCTCGGCGATCCTATCGACTATTCGAGCATGGTCATCTCGCTCCGCCCCGGAATGACAAAGGAACGCGATGAGGTTATCAAAAAGCTCATAGAAATCCGATATGAAAGAAACGATGTTGCCTTTGAGCGAAACAAATTCCGCGTCCGCGGAGACACGCTCGAGATATTCCCCGTATATTCCAGGGACACGGGCATCCGTGTCGAATTTTTCGGCGATGAAGTGGACAGAATATGTGAGATAAACATCGTTACGGGTGCTGTCAAGCGTGAGCTTTCCCACGTCGCGATATATCCCGCTTCCCACTATGTCTCAACTCCCGAAAAGATGGCAAAGGCCTGCAACGACATAATTGACGAAATGGAGCTTTGCGTAAAGCAGTTTGAGGAGGACGAAAAGCTTCTTGAGGCGCAGAGACTTCGCCAGCGCACTCAATATGACGTGGAGATGATGCAGGAGCTCGGATATTGCACCGGCATAGAGAACTATTCGCGCATAATAAGCGGCAGAGAGCCGGGCTCACCTCCGTTTACGCTTATGGACTATTTCCCCGAGGATTTTCTCCTTATCGTGGACGAGTCTCACGTCACGCTTCCGCAGGTTCGCGGAATGTATGCAGGTGACCGCGCGAGAAAGGAAGTCCTCGTCAAATACGGATTCCGGCTTCCGAGCGCATTTGACAACCGTCCGCTCAACTTCACGGAATTTGAAGACCATATAAATCAGGTCATCTATGTCTCCGCAACACCCGGAGAATATGAGCGTGAAAGAAGCGCGCAGACGGTCGAGCAGCTCATCCGCCCGACAGGTCTTCTCGACCCCGAGATCGAAATCCGCCCGACAGATGGGCAGATCGATGACCTTATCGGCGAAATCAATTCACGCGTTGCCGAAAAAGAGCGCGTTCTTATCACCACGCTCACGAAGAAGATGGCAGAGGATCTCACAGCCTATCTTGAGCGCGCGGGAATCAAGGTCAAATATCTTCATCATAATGTTGAGACGATCGAACGAATGGAGATCATCCGTGATTTGCGATTAGGTACGTTTGACGTCCTCGTCGGCATCAATCTTCTCCGCGAAGGACTCGATATTCCCGAGGTCTCGCTCGTCGCGATTCTCGATGCCGATAAGGAAGGCTTTCTCAGAAGCGAAACCTCGCTTATCCAGACGATGGGACGCGCCGCACGAAATGACCACGGCAAGGTCATTATGTATGCCGATAATATGACGGGCTCGATGCAGCGCGCCATTGATGAGACAGAGCGCAGAAGAAGGCTTCAGCAGAGATTCAATGAAGAACACGGAATCATTCCGAAGACCATTAAAAAGGACGTCGCAGAGCTTCTTGAAATATCGAAGGATGCGGACGAAACGAAGAAAGAAAAGCTCACAAAATCCGAGCGCGAAGAGCTTATCAGAAAGCTCGAACGCGATATGCGCGAGGCATCGAAGATGCTCGAATTCGAGTATGCCGCAATGCTGCGCGACAGAATCATTGAGCTTCGAGGTATGTAAGATATGAACAAATCCATTTTTGTCAAGGGTGCAAGAGAGCACAACCTTAAGAATATTGATGTCGAAATCCCGCGCGACAGCCTCGTTGTCATAACAGGTCTTTCGGGCTCGGGAAAATCGAGCCTTGCTTTCGACACGATCTATGCCGAGGGTCAGCGACGCTATGTTGAATCGCTTTCCTCATATGCAAGAATGTTTCTCGGTCGCATGGAAAAGCCTGATGTGGATTATATCGAGGGTCTTTCCCCTGCAATATCCATAGACCAGAAAACGACATCGAAAAATCCGCGCTCTACCGTCGGAACGGTTACGGAGATTTATGACTATCTGCGTCTTTTATGGGCAAGAGTCGGAACGCCTCACTGTCCTGTCTGCGGCAAGGTCATCGAGCAGCAGACAGTCGACCAGATTTGCGATAAAATTCTCGAATTCCCCGCGGGGACGAAGTTCCAGATCCTCGCTCCCGTCGTCAGAAGCCGCAAGGGTGAGCATGAAAAAGTTTTCGAAAACGCAAAAAAATCAGGCTATGTCCGCGCGAGGGTTGACGGCAACATCTATGACCTTTCCGAGGATATCAAGCTCGAGAAGAACAAAAAGCACAATATCGAAATCATCATTGACCGCCTTGTCATCAAGGAAGGCATCGAAACGCGCCTTTCCGATTCTATCGAGACGGCATCGGGTCTTTCGGGCGGTCTTGTCCTTGTCGATATAATCGGTGACCGCGAGATTATGTTCTCGCAGAATTATGCCTGCGATGACTGCGGCATAAGCATCGAGGAGCTTACTCCGAGAATGTTTTCCTTCAATAATCCACACGGCGCCTGCCCCGAATGCTCGGGACTCGGAACTCTTCTCAAGGTCGACCCCGATATGATCATCCCCGATAAAACAAAGTCCATTCTTGACGGCGCGATCCACGCTTCGGGATGGACGAATGCCGCACCGGGGACGATATGCAGAATGTATTACGACGGGCTTGCAAAGCATTATGGCTTTGATCTCGCAACCCCCGTCGGCGAAATCCCCGAGGAAGCATACAATGCTATCCTCTATGGAACGGGCAAAGAAAAAATCCCGCTCCATTATGAAAAATCCTATGGCAAGGGAGATTATACCCAGGCATGGGAAGGCCTCGTTGCAAACCTTGAGCGCAGATACCATGAAACCGCAAGCGAATATTCGAGAGCGGAAATCGAGGAATGCATGATAAACACTCCCTGCAGTGTCTGCGGCGGCAAGAGGCTTCGCCGCGAGGCGCTCGCAGTCACCGTCGGTGACATCAACATCGCGGAGATGTGCGATATGTCTGTCATCGAGGCACTTGATTTTATAAACGGAGTTGAAGAGACCTTCACGGAGCGCGAGAAAAAGATTGCCGAGCTTATTATCCGCGAGATAAAGGCAAGGCTCGGATTTCTCAAGAGCGTCGGTCTTTCCTATCTCACTCTCTCCCGCGCGGCAGGAACGCTTTCGGGTGGCGAGGCACA
>JAZSHZ010000152.1:0-12141 GCA_045533555.1 Eubacteriales bacterium | reverse complement strand
CGGATGCTCCGACAACCCTTACGGCAGCAATCGGGGAAAGGACAATATACGGAACTCCCTATACACCATTAAGATATACGAAAGCAAACAGCACAGTAATCGGAAATAACATTAAGTATGTTACGATGTCTGCAAATAAGGGTGCGATGCTGTTTGCGATTGAAATTGATGAACCGGGAACATATATTCCATCGGTTAGTTATTACGTTGCAAAACGCGGCAGTTATCTTAAAACATATATTGTCAAAGATGCTGCTTTGTTGACAAATGGAAATAATGCTTCAGGAGAAGACAATTCTCTTCTTTCGGATATCAGCAATTTCACTCCGCTTGATTCGATGTATATCGATACATATGCCTCAGCAGACAATTTGAATGATGCCGTTGAGCATAATTTTACCGAAAGCATCACATTTGATGAGGCTGGAACATATTATCTTATCTTTGCTGCAGACGGTTCGAGAGCCGAAGCGAACACAAAAGCAGGTAAAACGATGCTCTATATAGATGGGTTCAGTCTGAGCAAGGAGGGAAACGGTGATTCGGGTGATAATAACGGTAATTCCGATAACGCTCCCAATAATCTGACCTATAACTTCAACTATTCCGCACTTGGAGCAAGCGAAGCCCTCATGAGTGGTGCTGTCGATGCTATGATTGCTCACGGTCGGTCAACGGGAAGTAATACTGCAAAATGGACAACACTGCGAATGAGCTCACTTAACTCCTCTCAGTTGACAGATGCATCTTTGAAGGTTGTTTCACCTAGCGGAAATAAAACTGCAGTTTTATTTGCAATTGAGATAGATAAAGTCGGCGAATATCTTCCGACGCTTGTTTATGATAATACAGCGCGTGGTGGATATCTTGAGGTTTATGTGTTTGATAAAACAACTGCTGATAGTATTGGCCTTGACGTTTCGGTCTCGACGGAAAAAGATTCCGGTTTGTTTGCTAAAATTACAGAAAATCTTAAACCGCTTGATGAAACCTATATTAACACATATGGTTCTACGGAAGAAAAGTCATACACATTTAATAATAAGATTACTGCGTCCGAAGTGGGGACATATTATCTTGCTTTTGTAATGAACGGTTCGAGTTCAGAATCCCTTGTGAATAATTCCAAATCGATGTATTACGTTAAGAGTTTTAATCTCTTTAAAGAAGGAAAAGACCCTGATGACGATGAACCGGGAGACATATCTAACGCCACTGACGTTATTATTAAGTTTGATGAGCCGACATGTGAACCGACAGAAGTAACTCTCGAGGAGTATGGCTGGTGTATTAATACATCAAAGTCGCATTCCTCTGCTACCAATGCTACCATAACAAGTGGTAACGGGTTGTATTCAAAAACAAAGTATAACAAAACCGGAAGATTAAAACTTGCAATTGATGTATATGTTCCGAACGACGGAATCTATCAGAGCAAACTGTTCAGCTCTTACAGTGGTTCAAACGCAAGACTTGCAAATGTCTACTGCGATGATATTTATCTCGGCAGACATGATTACGGTTCTGCAGGTATTCAGTTTTCAACTTTCAGGTCTTTATATTTGAAAAAGGGAATTCATACATTCTATTTTGAATCCCTGACGCCCGGCAAAAACAGCAAATATTACCATACGCTCTATCAACTTTGTTTGATCGCTCAGCCGTCTTTATCATATCCTGTTGAAATCGAAACTGAGAAGATTTCGTATAATATTTCCGCAAATTACACTGTTAAGTTGAATGCAAAAGTATTAATGAGCGATAATGTTTATTATTGCGGCGAGAAAATGTTTACGGGTAATGATGATCCGATTATTGATCTTAAGTATATAAGCGGAGATGAAAATGTGGTTGCAGTTTCCGAGGATGGTACAGTTTTGGCTGTTGGAAACGGCGAAACAAACGTAACTGTTTGCGCATCTGCGAACAATATTACAGTAACAAAGGATATTCCTTTTGTTGTATCTGACGAAGGTGAATCAAACACTCTTTCATCACTTGAAATTATTGCACCCTCATTCGTTATTTCGAAAAATTCTGAGGGGATTCAGCTTGAAGTTCTTGGTAGAAATCAATCCGGAACAGTTGATATTGATTTATCAAATGCTACGGTTATGTGGTCCAGCAATAATGAGGATATAGTCACCATTGATGAGAACGGTTTTGCAAAGCCGCTTTCGCTTGGATCAGCAGAGATCAGCGCAAATGTCATTTTGGGTGACATCAATTTAACACAAACCGCTTTTGTATCCGTTCGCGAAGGTAAAACAGGGCGCAGTTTCTATACTGATGAGAAATTAGAAGCAGCGCGCGAAAATATTTCAAAGTATTCGTGGGCAAAAAGCGAAAAAGACATTGCTGTTAAGAATGCCGAAAAATATCTCGGACTTGAAGAATTGCTTTGGAATATTGTTCCGAGTCAGGATATTCCGAGATCAAACAGCGTCGGATATAAGACCGATCCTGATATGCATTACTGCCGTTACTGCGGAGCATATCTTTATGATAAATACGGAAGATATGGCTATTCGACAAATCCGATGTCGATGCCGTGGAAGATTCAGTGTCGCGAATGCAGAAGACAGTTCCCTTCGAATAATTTTGCCAAATTCTATGAACTGGGTATCGGAGAAAACGGTATATTCAGCAGAGAGCTTGCACTTGAGAAGAATGCTGAGCTTGTTGCTTCGGGAGAAAAAGGATATCTTGTAAACGTTCTTTACCCCGAGCTTTTTGATCCGACGAGAGATTCTTTTAATAAGGACCCAAGAACGGGCGATGTTGTTGACGGAAAAACATGGGGCGTCGATGACGGTATGGGATATGATACCGGAAGGGTTTATGAATCAAGCGGTATCGCAGAGGTGCATACATATATTGCATACTACAATCATGTCGGTCTTTGGTATTCAAACGGCGCAACGGCACCGCTTATATATGATGCATTGGATAGCTTGTCAATGGCGTATATTTATACAGGCGAACAAAAATACGGCAGAGTTGGGGCGATACTCCTTGACAGGATTGCCGATTTCTACCCGAGTTATAGTATTATACCGTATCTTACATCGTCAAATAACAAAGGTTCAAATGGAATATTCTATGTTTCAAGCGGCGGAAACACGGCCGGTAAAGTTGTCGGAAGTATATGGGAGAATTTCATTGCAGATAAACTTTCACTTGCATATGATGCATTTTTCCCCGCATATGATGATCCGTATGTTGTAAAATTCCTTTCTGAGAAAGCTCAAAATTATAACTTAGAAAACAACAAATCGACTCCTGAACTTATTCGTAAGAATTGTGAAGATGGTCTTTTGCGTGAAATTTTCAAAGGAGCAAACGATGCTCAGATAAAAGGTAATTTTGGATTTGTTCAGGCAACGGTTGCAACAACCGCCATTGTTCTTGATACATTCCCTGAAACCCAGGAAATGATTGACTGGATTTTCGCACAGAGCAAATCTGACGGAGAAACATACAATACCGGCGGCGGAGTCAACACTCAACTTGTTGAATATGTATCGCGTGACGGACAGGGAAATGAATCAGCGCCGGGATATAATAAAATCTGGATCACTGATTTGTCGGATGCTGCAAGTAAGCTTGCCGGATATGACAAATATCAAGGTATGAATTTATATGAGCATCCCAAATATCTCAGAATGATAAAATCATATCCCGAATTAACTCTTGTACGCCGAGGAGTAGCTCCGATAGGTGACAGCAGCTCTGCTGCAAATTATTCAAAACTTCCGAATGATGATGCAGTTATGATCAACGCTTTCGCAAAAACAGGCGATATAGAAATTGCACAGCATTTTTATAAAATGAGTGATGCTGATTTCTCAACAATTCACTATGATATCTTTACCAAAAATCCTGAATCATTACAGGCGGATATCGAAGCTGTTATAAAAGAACATGGCGAATATAATTATGATAAAAGTTCTATGCTGACAGGCTATGGATTTGGTGCTTTGCGTGAAGGAACACTATATAATTCCACGGGTGTTAATGTTGTACGCGATATTCAGCGAGATTTTTGGATGTACTTCGGTGGTGCTGTTTCACACTCGAATTTCGATAAATTGAATCTTGGAATTGAAGCGTATGGTATACCGTTCACAACCGATCTTGGATATCCGGAAGCGACCGGAACTAACCCCAACAAACATCAGTGGGCAAACACAACGCTTGCTCATAATGCTGTGGTTGTAAACGAGAAAAACCAGATGCAATATGATTTCAATATGAAACCTCTTCATTTTGATGCAAAAGAGACACGAGTCAAGGTTATGGATATCGATGCTTCTCCGGTATATATCGAAACTGATGAGTATCGAAGAACTGTCGTTATGGTGAATTATGACAGTGATATATCATATGGTATTGACTTCTTCAAGGTAAGCGGAGGAGATGACCACGTTTATTCTGGACAAGCTTCGAGCGAAGAAAACCCGATTGTATCTGATAATCTTACATTTGTACATCAAGAGGAAGGCACTTATGCCGGAGCGGATGTTCCTTTTGGGAATGACCCGTGGACGAATGAAAACAGTGCAGACGTACCGCTTAAATATCCGAAGGGGTATACATGGCTTTATGATATACATAAAGCGGAGAATCCGAATGAGCGTGAATTCTGGTTTGATTTTACAATTAAAGATTTCAGAAACTTCTCAAGAAACGGTAAACAGGATTTGCACCTGAGAACAACTGTATTAAACGATTTTGCGCCTGATGAGGTTACACTTGCAAATGGTAAGCCTCCGAGAACTGCGAATAATCTCTCTGTTATGGACCATCTTGAATATATGCTCATACGCAGAAAGGGAGATGATTTAAGTTCACTTTTCACAACGGTATTTGAACCATATAACACAAATCGTTATATAAAATCAATCGAATCTGTTGAAGTTAAGATAGATGAGGCCTCGGAGATTCAGCCCTCTGAAAATGATTCTGTTAAAGCCATTAAGGTCGAACTTGCGGACGGAAGATGTGATTATATTGTTTATGCACAAAACAATAAAGTCACATATAACATTGGAGATGTATTTAAATTCCGTGGATTTGTCGGCGTCTGGACATTGAACAGCGATGGTGTAAATATCTATAATTATGTTAATGACGGAGAAATGATTGGTACGGATGAAAAACTTATAACGGGGCTTGATTCCGAAATTTCCGGCACCGTCGTTGATTTCCAACGCGAGCTTTCGTTTGATAACTGGATGGAAGTTGAACTCGACCGTGAAATTAACGAAGCAGATGCAGCTATGATGGCTGACAGACTTATGAATATTCAGAATCCGACAAAACTTGGTAATTCGTCCTTTGTTATTAAAAATGTTTCGCTCAAGACTCCAACGCGCGTTGTTATAGATATTGGTGAAGTAACGCTCATCGATGGTTTTGCAAATCCCGATGATGAATCACTCGGATATTCTTATGATGCGGCAATTGGAAGAAAGGTTTCAATACCGATGTCTTATGAAGAAAATGATTTGCCGATTTTTGATTCAGTCTCTGACGGTATTACAACATCTGCGGGAAGCACCGTAAATGTCAAGGTACACGCTACAGCCGCGGAGGGAGATGTATTATATAGCGCAAGGACATTACCACGCGGAGCGACATTCGATGAAGAAAAGGCAATAGTAACCTGGAAACCTTCATCTTCACAGATCGGCGATGGTCTTTTTGCAATCGATGCAATTGACGAGCTTGGAAGACGAAATACAATCTACTTCACGATTAAGGTCTTTGGGTCAACCACCGGCGGAGGAGCAGGAGGTGGCGGTGGAACATCGTTGCAGCCTGATAACAAACCGACAATTCCTGCGACGAAGCCTGAAGATAAGCCTGAATCGTCTGTAACACCGGAAATTCCGACAACACCCGAAACGGATGCAAACGTCCGATTCATTGACCTCGGAAACCATGCATGGGCTGCTGATGCTATCAATGCTCTCGCGGATGAAGGAATCATAAAGGGAACAAGTGAGAACACGTTCTCACCCGCGGCTAACATCACAAGAGCAGACTTTGCAATACTTCTCGTCCGTGCATTTAAGCTTGCAAGCGAGAACGAAGAAAACTTCGCGGATGTAGAAGCGAGTGACTACTTTGCAAAGGAACTTAAAGTTGCAAGAAACACAGGACTTGAAAACGGCTTTGGTGAGAATAAGTTCGCACCGAGAAACAATATAACACGTCAGGATATGATGTTTATAGTTTACAGAACACTAGTTGCAATGGAGAAGGAGTTTGACACAACGCCATTTTCGGCATCCGATTTTGCAAATGTCGCAGACTATGCAAAGGATGCAGTTTCTGCTCTCGTCAACGCAAAGCTTGTCAACGGTAAGAACGGACTTGTTGCACCGACGGATTATACAACCCGCGCGGAAGTTGCTGTTCTCATCAAGAGAATTCTTGAGTTTATAAAATAAACACAGAAGCAACAGAAACACCGACAAATCAAATTTGATTTGTCGGTGTTTTATTATATAAATTCTATTCAATATAAATTTTTCCGGTTTTAAAATAATGGTCAACTCTGCTTTCCCAATGTCTGTCATAATATTTTCTGTCCCAGTCATTCAAAAGCTTTTTTAAATCTGTCGGAGAAAAACGAAAGGTTGAAGAAATTATTTTGGAAAAATGAGCACTGTTTAAAAAACCGCAAATATCAGATATTTCGGTCATTGTCAGATCGGAATATCGTAGTTTGCTCAATGCTTTCTGGATGCGGACACTGGTCAGGTATTCATGGCAGGTAGTTCCCGTGACCTGCTTGAAATATTCGATGAAGGAACGCCTTGACATAACTGCATAGCTGCTCGCTTTGTCGATGGTAATTTTCTTTGATGAATTTTGGGTTATAAATGAAACCGCGTTGTTTATGCAAACGGCACTGGTGTTTTTTAAATTAATTTCCTTGTTTGAAAGCTTTGGTTGTTTTTTTGTAAAATACTCTAAAACCTTATCCACAAGTGTAAATAGTTTGCCTCCATTATTGCTGAAATCATCGAAAAACAAAGAAATCATATCATAGAACAAAACATCAACCTTTTCCTTGTCGGAACCCGAAATAATCATAAACGGATTCAGCTGGATTTTGTCAAAGGCGGCGCTGATATAGTTCAACGGTTTGAAATTAAGCTGATTTTTTTGAAAAACGTCAAATGCAAATTCACATTTGATAACGCGCAAGTCCGAAAGATCGCTTTTCGATGAATCTATCTGATGTATTGCAAAAGGAGGAACAATAGCAAGGCTTCCTTCAGTTTGTTTGCAGGTTACGCCGTTTATGGTATGGTAGTATTGCCCGGAAACAGTATACCACAGCTGGACAAAATCATGCCAATGCGAATCGCTTATTCGATTATCATATAAAAAATCAATTACGACAGGAAATTCATTCAACAAAGAACCTTTCCCGAGAAAATGAGGAGCAGACAGAATCTGTGTCGGAAGCGGTCTCCCGCTTATGTGTCTGGGTGCGGCAAGATCGTTCATCGATTATGCCGAGGTGACCGATGAAGAAAAACAGCTTATGGCGGGAGGAAATCTTGCAAGACTTTGCGGTGTTTCGCTCCCTGCGGCTGTTGAGGTCAAAAACGAAGAAATTGCACGTCAGGCAGCAGAAGGAAAGCCACTCGATGTTTTTGTGTTCGACTCACATACGCACTTCCTCGAAGACGGAGGCAACTGCGGCGCAAGCTATCCGATGGTAAGGGGAGACCTTGCAAATATGGAAGCACTCTCCGATGCTATGGGTGTCGATGAATACGCCGTTGCTCCGTGGCTCGGAATCTGGACAGACTGTGAAGAGGGAAATAAAATTGCTCTCGATATGGCAAAACGCTCATCAAGAGTTTACGGATATGTCCTTGTCAATCCTACCTACGGAACAGATGTGGAAAAGGAAGCATATCACTACCATATAGAAGAGAAGATGCCTGCGATGAAGATGTTCTATTCACGTTGCGGAATAAGATACAACGGCCCCATCTTTGATCCGTTGTATAAAATCGCAAACGAAAATCATCTTTTTGCACTTATGGACAGTGGAGGATATCCGTCATATCTTGCAGATATGGAGGAGGTTGCAAAGAAATATCCGAACGTCTATCTCCAGCTCACATTCACAAGTGTGCCCGAGGGACTTATCGAATATCTCTGCGAGGAAGGCCTTGCGGATAAGACACTGTACGGAACAGATGCACCGATGCGAGATCCGCGACCTCAGCTCGGCTGGGTAGCCTTTGCAAATATTTCCACCGAAGACAAAAAGAAAATCCTCGGCGGTAATATGCGCAAAATCGCCGACCGCTGCTTCAAAAAATAAACAAAATTAATGCAAACAGTCCGAAATCTATACGGTTTTGGGCTGTTTTGTGTTTGTAAAAAAGGGCAAAAATGAAAGAATGACTTGAAAAAACACATTCGTTTGTTTATACTGAATAATAGATAGGTATATTTAGGAGGAAAGTAAAATGAAAAAGCTTACAGCACTCATAATCTCATTATGTATGTGTATCTCATTCATTCCCGCTTTGCCTGTGGCAGCGGCGGCAGAAGCGACAGACGCATCGGATGGGATTGTATACAATCTTGTACCTGATAAAAAAAATGGAATGTTATGGGAGTTTACCGAGGATAAGGTAGATGGATACTACACAAATCCCAATTGGTCATTCTTCGATATGGCTCCGATTTATGAAAAGCTTATTATTGATGCTGCAGAGCTCAATGCAGATACTGAAAACGGCTTCAATGAAGGCTACACTCCCGTGAGCGGTTTAACAGCTGAGACTATCAAAGCATTCAATACCAGAATGCTCCACGGTTCAAAAGGTAACTATTTCAGAATGTATAATGTAACCGGAAACTATAGTTTGCAAGATTATGAAACGTGGTTTGCATTGAAGCTGGACAATCCCGGTAAAGCAGGAAGATATTCCATTGACATCGGAAGAAATGATAGCGATACTAAGCAACTTATCAGCCTTTGGCTTGCTCCGTATGAAGACGGTCACGATGATGCAGAATATTATATGACTGATGCAAAGCTTGTTGCGAAAAATCAGTTATTCAATAACAACGCTAAAACCGGAGATGTTTCATATGATATTGAAATTACAAATCCGGATGTCCCTTATGTTTTTGTAATGAAGCTTGGCGGTGTTGTAAGTGATTTCCGAATTAATTCCATCATACTCCGCGAACAGGCAAACTTTGATTTCCGTTCTCATGATGACATTGTTACCAATAATACGGTGATAACGACGTTCGGGGAAGAGACTGCAAAAATCACTGCTTGGTATTATCTTGATATGCACGAATCAATAAAAACTGCAGTTGAAACAACACCGAATAAAGCCCGTGTTCTTACGGATAAGATGCAGATAGGTGCCGTTGTCAAGAACCAGTGGGTAGCTCTCGGACTCAAGAATATCAAGAGAGGAATCTATTCTGTCAACCTGGATTGGATGGCAAGGACGAGCTCATCAGCAGATGCAAATATATATTTTGCAAAGATTTTGGAAAGCGTTGATGCTGAAAGTCTGATGACCGATGCAAATCTCATTGAAAGCGGATTTGATTTTGCTAACGAAACAGACGAAACATTGTCTCAAAAAACACTTTCAGGTGTTTGCGTTGCTGACGGAAAGAGCGATTACGCATTTATAATAAAAAGTAATGATACCGCAGGGAGAGGGTTTGAACCGCGTAAGCTTATATTCAACCCCATTGCGATAAACTCACTTGCACTTGATATTCCCGACACTTCGCTTGAAAAAGGCGACACAGTCAAAGCAAGCGTTACGGCAAACGGAAGCATAGCTGCAACGGAAGCTGCAACGTTTGCATCGGATAACGAAAATGCAATAAAAATCAGTGATGACGGTACAATTACCGCAGTAGGTGCCGGTACTGCGAAAATTACGGCAGAGGTAAACGGAATAACCGCGACCGAGACCGTAACCGTAACTGCAGACGCATATACTCTTACATATGACTTTAAAATCTCTTCTTTTGAATATAATAAAATGCCGCGTAAAAATGTAAATGATTCATCATTTGGCGGCATCAGAATATCAAATGCAGAAAACGTCAAACTTGAAGACCTCAGCGATGTTCTGAATTCGGTACTCGTTGTCAACAAATCACTTCTTTCATGGAAAAATACTCTTTCCAAAGAAACTGACTTCACCGATACCGGAGCAAAGGACTGTGAACCATATTATGTTCTCAACTCAACTCTTGCAAACGGAGCAGATGCAAAAACAGAGCCGTGGGCATTTGAATATGCAAGTGCAACAGCTCTCAACACGAGAAGCAATGAGTACGGCTTGTGGTCACAGCTCAATACAAACAGATTCGTTGATTTTGAAACTGTATCCGATCACGTAGGCGGCACATATACAATGACAAATGATGTAGCAGCTCCGCTTTTGTTTGTAAGGCTCTATGTTGCAAATCCGGGTTTATATGATCTGAGCTTTATAAATGACTTCAGCACAAATTCAAGTTATCGAAATCAAAGCTCCTGTACTAATGTCTACTTTGGTAAAGCTCCAACTGCGACAGTGAAAGCGGCAACCGCCGATGCAACTCTTAAGTCACTCGACTACGTCGGCATATTCAACGGCCCGAAATATAATAAAGACGGAGCGATCATAAACGAAGAGGCAATCAAGATTACCGAAGCAGGCGAGTATCTTATTGCTTTCGAAATGACAGCAGATACTTATGCAATGAACTCCTGCAAGACAATTACGGGTTCAACAAGCAAGACATATTCCTACGATAAAGGAAGATATCTTCAGTATCTTGTTTTCGATACAATCGAGCTCATTCCGGCAGAAGCTCCGGTTGAGGAAGAGGAGATTTCTCAGCTCTTAAGCTTTGCTGCATACTCGGGCATCGACGGCAAGTCGGTTGACGTTTCCGGTATCGACTACAACGGAGATATTGATTCTGAGCTTCGCGGAAGCAATGTAACGGTATCAGCTCCCGAAATCGACGGCTATGTGTTCCGCTACTGGAAGCGCGGAAGCGCAGATAACGGCAAATGGGTTTCAAGTGATAAAGAATACACCTTCTCACTTATGACAAATACAGTGCTTACTGCAGTTTACGATGAGGTGAAGGAAGATGCAACCGCTCAGATTGTCGAGTTCTGGAATCAGAACGGAGTATATATCACATCCGAAACGGTTTCGGGTGGCACGGTAAAGCTTCCTGCAAATCCGACACTTACGGGCCATACATTCAATAACTGGTACGTGAACGAAGACGAGCTTCTCGATGTATCAAAGCTTACCGAAGTAATAACCCGTGCGGTTGCACGTCACACAGCCAACAAAATATCAGGCAATGTCAAGGTAAACGGTAACGCGGTATCGGATGTTGAATATAATAAGGAAATAACTACCAAGGCGTCCGATGCAAAGGTTTGGATGCGTGACGGAAAGAAAGTCGCTTACGGAGATACTTATACATACTATGTATGGGACGAAACCGAAATAACATACTCAACCGAAGCTGTTTCTGAGAAACTCCCGCTTGTTGTCCTTGAAGAAGGCAACGGTGCATATATGATCGAGTACGATGCCGGCGACAAAGAACTTGTGGAGGCAGGTATCGTGTTTGGAAGCGGAGCAACCGTTTCAAGCTGTTCTGAAAAGGCGACCTCGCAGAGAAAGGTAACTCACGGTCAGTTTACCGCAACATCCGACTACACGGATGCAAGGGGATATGTGATTTACAAGGACGGCACCGACTATAAGGTAATATACAGCGAATAAAGAAAGAACTCACTCAAACTTTTGTTTGAGTGAGTTCTATTTTTCGGTGATTTTTTTTGTTGTACGAAAATGTTCAACACGGCAGTTCCATCCTCTTCCGGCATATTGAATATCCCATTCGTTGAGTATTCGCTTCAAATCAGTCGGAGACATATGGAATGTCGATGAAATTATTTTGGAAAAATGAGCACTGTTTGAAAAACCGCAAATATCAGATATTTCGGTCATTGTCAGATCGGAATATCGTAGTTTGCTCAATGCTTTCTGGATGCGGACACTGGTCAGGTATTCATGGCAGGTAGTTCCCGTGACCTGC
>JAZSHZ010000175.1:0-6174 GCA_045533555.1 Eubacteriales bacterium | reverse complement strand
GCAAGTTGTTCAACTCCTTGGCTCACAGAACGACATGGCTACGATCCGACTTCGTTCTCCCGCAGGTACGGTACATCTGCAATTCTCTCCGTCCTTGCAGACAAATTTTTCGTGATGTTTCTGCAACGCAAGAGCAAATCGATAATTACCATGCTCATCTATTCCAAGTTCGTAGAATTTCCCAAAATCGTTACTGGGGAAAAGACGCTGGCAATCGGGGCATTGAATTTTCCACGGGCGAGTAAATATATTCATTTTCCACGGACGTTCACCGTATTCGGTATACAGTTCTTTTTCGCAATACAAACATTGCTGAGCGCCGTTATCATGGAAACGATATGAGATACTTATTGTTCTCGGTAGTTCTTGCGTAGTAATCATATCGTAGAGAAGCTCCTCTTTCCCAAGAAGTTCGTCCGCCGCCTTTACATATGACTCCATTTCTTTGCGTGCCCAATCATAACGCTCTATATTGCGCTGAAGCGCCGCAACTTTTTTATCCGTATAGAAACTGCGGCGATTTTTAACGCTGCCTACGACTATTGAACAAATCGTAGTATATTCATAATCTTCCCACTTTGCGCAGACTTCAACTTCTGCAACGCCGTTTGATAAAGCGGTAACTGTTCCGTTATCATCTATGTTGATAATATCAGGTGTCTTATTCTCATAGGTCATTGTGCAGTTATCTGTATACTGCGGAAACTCTGCTTCCCAACTTACGATATGTTGACCAAGATTAAGTGTATCTCCCAAGCGTATCGCACGATCAGGCTTCTTTATTTCAATAATGGGATTGCCGCCACTTAAAATAACATTATTTACGTAAAGGAAATTACTTCCGCTTATTTTTTTGAATACAAGTACATACTGTCCGGGGGCATCAACATAAACATCTCCGAGATAGGTAGACACTGCCGCTCCGTCATCGTCCCATGCCGCAACAGCTTCATTTTTGCATGAAAATGCACCGATTTTATATGTATCCGTAAGATACTTTTCAACATCGGCAACCTTATTCGGCATCGGAATAAGATAAACCTCGCTGTCTCCATATGTTTTAAATGCAAGGTGGTTTATTGACGCGCGATAGTGCCCTGTTTTAGCTATATCAAAATCAAATGCACACCACTGCCCGTTTGTAAGGCGTAATCTCAGATAGCTTCCGTTCAGCTGTCTGAAATAATCATATCCGACAGCAATATCCGGACTATATCCGTACCAACTCCAACCGTCGGTATAATCCTTTGTGATTCCGTGACCTTTTTCAAGACCACAGATATCATATTTTCCGCTGCTTATCGTGTTGTATTGACTCGGATCCTTTATATAAGACGGATTAATCCATTCCTCACCGTCTGCATTATTATTTCTTGTGTCAAGTGCATGTGAGATTCTCACACCTGAATCTCTGTCATCAACAATACGAATATAACCTTCCGCTCTATACTCTTTACCGTCAATGCTTACAGATGCAATAATTTTTTGATATCCGAAAGAATTTCCCGTTGCCGTAATATTCGTACCGTCAACCGATACTGCGTCCTCTGTTTCTGCCGAAACGGAGTTAACGACAAAATCGCTTACCTTCTCTCCTATGTCAGTGAGGACTTCTGTCACATAAGCAGTCTCATCAGCTTTTATAATCGTTTTATCAAATACAAGCTGATAGATTTTTTCCGGCTCTTCTGCAGTTGCAACACCTTCAAGTGTTATTGCAGCGGGATACATCCATGCAGTTGTCCCCGTACCGTTATCTCTAAGTGATGCGGCATAGAAAACAAAAACATATTCTCCTGCAGCTATTTCTTGCTCAGTTGTTACTTTGGTAGTACTGTCTTGTGTGTTTGCTTCTGCAAATCCGCGAATTGCTTCTTCGTTGAGTTTGTTATCATCAATGAGCAATCCGGGTATATCCGTCTTCGCCGTGTCGCCCGGCAAAAGATAGAGATCAATATATCCACCGTTTGCGGCATGGAGATATTGTGTCAATGAAACATCATATATCCCGTTACGAGGTACTTTCATCTTGATTGCAAAGTATTCTCCAACATCGGATTTTATTTCAATATATTTCTTTAAATATCCGTATGCTGTTCCCGATGTCTTTGCAAAGTAAATCCATGTATCCTTAGATGTAGCATAATCCGTTACGACATTAGCAGCATAGCCTGTTGTATTCGTATAATTCTCAATTCCGAGATTGAGATTATACTCATAGCGCACTTTACCGTGTTCGTCTTCATCTTCACCTTCGTCTTCATCCCCTCCGGGTTCATTGGGACTTCCGGAGTTTCCGCTAACCGATATCTCCACCTGTTTTGTAATCGTTTTTCCTCCGTTTGCAACAGAGAAAGATATAACGTCATCACCGTTTTTTACCGCCGTGACGGATTTTGCAGATGCATCAACGCTTACGCAACCGTTTTTGCTTGTAACGGTTACATTTGCCGAAGCTTCGTCAAAAGCCGAGTAATCGTTCATCCATCCGGAGAATTCATAACTTGTGCTCTCGTTTATTTCAAAGCTTGTCTTTGTAAGTCCTGCTTTGTTTATATAAGCAGGAACGATTGCATATGATCCACCCGAAGTGCTTCCGCTTGTAAGCGTGAGTGAAACCGGGCGAATACGATTCGCACTGCTGCTGGTTGTAGCCGGAGTTGTTACATAAAATACAAGTATGTATTCTCCTGCCGAAAGAGAAATGTTAACCGCATCGGCATTTTGGTAGTCACTTGAACCGGAACTGATAACAAAAGGTACATCTGTTGCAATGTCTGCTATCTTTTCAGCTTCGGTCGGAGATGTGACGTTTGCCGTATTTCCGGCAACCAGATATACGTTTGCATTTGTATTTCCGCTGCCTTTGTACTGATAATATCTCAAATCAGCCGTATACTCTGATGTGTACGGAACATTGATTTTCACAGCGAAGTATGATCCTTCACCATTTGTTTTTATTTCACTGTAATTTTTTCTGTATTGAAACGCCTGATTGGTATCCCAACTGGAAATGCCGTTCTGTTCATGGAATGCCCACATTCCATACGTTCCATCAAACGTTACATTTTGAGGAATCATATAATTAGCAGAGTCTACATTGTTGCAATACGGAGTAGCATTTCTGAACTCGTCAACCTGAGTAAAATGATACACAAGCTGATATGCCGTTTCCTCTTCAGCGCTTGCTGAAATCATGGGTACAAGCGATATAATCATACATACGGAGAGAATAAAAGACAATATTCTTTTCATGGCAAAAAAACTCCCTTTCACAATTTATATAAAAATTATATCATTCTGACAGAACGGCTAACAAGCGCATTTTTTATACAATCGTCCTGATTTTTATATGGTAATAGTTTCCTGTAAGCAAAAAAGGAATTTATAAACAAACAATAAAAAACATCAACCCGAGCCTAATGAATTAGGCTCGGGTTGATGTTTTGTTTTAATCGTTATGCACGGTAAATCTGCCATCATTTCCGTCAAGTTTCATAAGAGCTTCGAGAAGATAATAGTCACCGAATATATACGGAAGATGCATTCCGCTTGTAACTGAATATGACGCAGAGCCGTTCTCAAGAAGACGAATTTCATCTTCTTTATAGTTACAGTTTTCATCCAGAATCCGAAGCAATTTCATCGCAGCTCTCTCATAAATTTTTGCCTCATATTCAGGAACTGTCTTTGCAATCTCAATAAGACCGCAGGCCGCAATCGATGCCGCCGAGGAATCATAATAAACAGGCTCTTCGGGAGCGCGAAAATCAACAAGCGGAAGTTTGCCATCTTCAAGATTTGCAATGAAATAATGTGCAACTTTCTTGGCTGTATCGAGGTATTCCTGCTTTCCGAGATTGAGATATGCAAGCACAAATCCATAAAGTGCCCAGGCTTGTCCTCGCGACCAGGAAGAACCGCTTGCATAGCCTTGCCCGCCGGGAGTTGCCGTAATCTCTCCGCTTTCAGGATCAAACTCAACAATATGATTGGATGATCCGTCACCACGAATAAAGCACTTTGCCACGGTATCTGCATGAGCCTCTGCTACCTGTGCAAAACGCGGGTCATCCTGCATTTTTGTTGCAAAGCTTAACAAGGGTATGTTCATCATACAGTCAATGATCGCCCAGCGAAATGTTTTGTGATCCCACGCACGAATATATTTTGCTTTGTGATTGAAACGCCCCGCAAGAATTGTTGCCGCATGCATTGCGCGTGCTTTTGACTTTTCGTTACCCGTAATTTTATAGTCAGCAACTGCGGAAAGCGACCACATGAAACCGACATCGTGATGTATGACAGTGAAGATATCAAAAGCTTCGTCAAGTTTTGTTTCACATTCCTCAGCGTATTTTCTGAAGGTATCGTCCCCCGTCTTCAAGTACATAAGCCACATTATCCCCGGCCAAAACGCAGTTGTCCATTCGGAGATATTTCTGTCTACACCATGAGGGTCAAACACTCCCTTTACAGGAAAAGTCATCGGGAAATCCGATTTTATTTCATCCGCCATAACGGTTAATTTTTTTACAACTTTGTCGAGAAACTCACTAACAAAAATTTTATCTTCTTTAGAATACAACCGGTAGCACTCCTTTTTGTTTCTTGTATATAAATAAACCCATATTATAACAAATTATATCATTTGAAACGAAAAGCCAACAAGTGTGTTTTTTATACAATCGTCCCAAAATTCACCTGCGAAATATACGAAAACAATCTTGCAATAGACGAATAAATATTATACAATGTAATCGCAAAGGAGGTGTTTTCACTTGAATACGGTTATACTGTCGCCTTACTCATTCGTATATCCGAATTTATCACATAGAAATGCTATTTTTTCATTTTCACCATTTTCAGTTACAATACTTAAAGATAACCGCATCGGTACAATACACTGGCACGATTATCCGCAGATATGGTACACTGCCTCCGGAGAATATGTTCACACCATAAACGGAGTTTCATACATTCAAAAACCGGGAGATATCATGATTATTTTTCCATATATGGTGCATAGCATAGACACCTCGGGAAGCGATATGGAAAACACCCTCATCTATGAGTTTTCCATAAGAAACGATTTGTTGAAAAATAGCGAAATCCCTTTTCTTTCACATACATATCGCAAGGCATCATTTGATTCATTATTTTTAAATCCAAGCATCCGTTTTGAAGGAAAAGACAAAGAAAAAGCAGATGAAATATGCTCTGCTTTAAAAAAAGAGTGTGACAAAAAGTTTGCTATGCGCACCACCAAAATAGCAATCGAACTTTCAGCTCTTCTTAAATTGTGCGTTCAAAATTCAAGTGATATCGTTTCAAATCACGAACTTAAACAAACTATAGCAAAACATCAGTTTCTTGATACAGCAATGAGCTTCATCTGTGAAAATGAGAGTTCAAAAATAACACTCGATGATATCTGCTCTGTAGCAATGACGTCAAGGAGCGTTTTCTCACTCAATTTCACCGAAACCACAGGGCGCACATTCCATAATTATCTTACATCAATGCGAATCTCCTCCGCTATAAAATTGCTTCGCAGGACAAAGAAAAGCGTTTCCGAAATTGCTAAGGAATGTGGTTTTTCCAATGTCGGACATTTGACGAAAACATGCATCAAGCTTGTTGGTGATTCGCCACTTGCCATCCGCCGTACATTTTCAGAATTAGCTCAGAAAAACGGCGATTATCTCTTTAATCACTACAAGCAGGAATATGGATGGGCTATTGATTACGACGGTGAACTTCTGGACAAACATCATTGTGCAATGTCTTTTTATTGATAACTCGACCTATCGCTTTTCAAAGCACTTGAATGATTTATATCTATGCATAGGTAAAAACAAACTACAAACGAACAATAAAATAATACAGAGGAAACAAGCGTCTTCGCGTGATGCGCTTGTTTCCTCTCTTTATATATAACCACCACATATTTACACTTTTGTTCACAAACCACGTAAAATACGTAAAATGCGTAAAATTCCGCTAATACCAATGGTTTGCGGCTACGTAAAATTTTTACGCCTGCGTAAAACGCGTAAAATTCAACGGATGAAGTAGTAATACCTCATCCGTTGTTTTGCTTTTGTTTACTTTGTGTAGTCTAACCCTAATAACTTTTCAGCATTTTTGCGAATAATCTTTTCGTAATTTGTG
>JAZSHZ010000306.1:0-6659 GCA_045533555.1 Eubacteriales bacterium | reverse complement strand
AACGGCGAGAAGGTCGGTCTTGTCAAGGTTCGCCTCTACCGTCCGTTCGTTCCGGCAAAGCTTCTTGAAGCAATCCCGGCAACAGCAAAGAAGATTGCTGTTCTCGACAGAACAAAGGAACCCGGTTCCCTCGGCGAACCGCTCTACCTCGATGTTGTCACAGCTCTTGCATCTCTTGGCAAGAACGATGTCACAATCGTTGGCGGCCGTTACGGTCTCGGTTCCAAGGATACACCGCCTGCAAGCATCTTCGCAGTTTATGAGAACCTTGCAGCAGCTGCTCCGAAGAACAACTTCACTATCGGTATTGTTGACGACGTTACAGGTCTCTCACTTGAAGAGAAGGCTTGCCCGGATACAGCTCCGGCAGGCACAATCGCTTGCAAGTTCTGGGGTCTCGGCGGCGACGGTACTGTTGGTGCTAACAAGAACTCCATCAAGATTATCGGTGACCACACAGACAAGTTCATTCAGGCATACTTCCAGTATGACTCGAAGAAGACCGGTGGTATCACAATTTCTCACCTCCGCTTCGGTGACAAGGCTATCAAGAGCCCGTATTACATCAACAAGGCAAACTTCGTTGCTTGCCACAACTCTTCTTACATCCTCAAGGGATACAAGATTGTTGAAGATGTTGTTCCGGGCGGCACATTCATGCTCGACTGCAGCTGGTCAGCAGATGAGCTCGACGCTCACCTCCCGGCATCTGTAAAGTCTTATATCGCTAACAACGATATCAAGTTCTACATCATTGATGCTACAACAATCGCTGCTAAGGACATCGGCAACGGTAAGGTTAAGAACACAATTCTCCAGTCCGCATTCTTTGCTCTTGCAAACATCCTTCCGAAGGATGAGGCTGTTGAGTATATGAAGAAGATGGCATATAAGTCCTACATCAAGAAGGGCGAAGCTATCGTTGAGCTCAACTACAAGGCTATCGATGCAGGTGCAAACGCAGCTGTCGAAGTTAATGTTCCGGCTGCATGGAAGAACGCAGGCGAAGATGCTCCGAAGGCTCCGGCAACAGGCAAGAGACAGGATCTCGTTGACTTCGTCAACAACATCGTTGAGCCTGTTTCACGCATGCAGGGTGACTCTCTCCCGGTATCCGCATTCAAGGATATGGCAGACGGTACATTCCCGCAGGGTTCTGCTGCATACGAGAAGCGCGGCGTTGCTGTTAACGTTCCGGTATGGCATCCTGAAAACTGCATCCAGTGTAACAACTGTGCATTCGTTTGCCCGCACGCAACAATCCGTCCGTTCGCTCTCACAGCTGAGGAAGCAGCAAATGCACCTGCAGCAACAAAGTATACAGAAAAGCCTGTTCTCAAGACAGACTATAAGTTCACAATGGCAATCAGCCCGATGGATTGTATGGGATGTACTCTCTGTGTTAAGGCTTGCCCGGTAACAGCTAAGGCTGAGAAAGACGGCAACCCGGAGAAGAAGGCAATCGAGATGACAAAGCAGGCAACACAGCTCGATCAGCAGCCGGTATTCGACTACTGCGTAGCAAACGTTTCCGAGAAGCCCGAGCTCATCAACAAGACAATCAAGGGCAGCCAGTTCAAGCAGCCGCTCCTCGAGTTCTCCGGCTCTTGCGCAGGTTGTGCTGAAACATCTTATGCACGTCTCATCACACAGCTCTTCGGTGAGAGAATGTATATCTCCAACGCAACAGGCTGTTCATCCATCTGGGGTGGCTCCGCTGCTGCTACACCGTACACCGTTAACAAAGAAAGCGGCAAGGGTCCGGCATGGGCTAACTCCCTCTTCGAAGACAACGCTGAGCACGGTCTCGGTATGTTCCTCGGTCAGAAGGCAATCCGCGAGCGCCTCATCGCTCAGGTTGAAGAGATGGCAAAATCCGACAAGGCATCTGATGCATTCAAGGCAGCAGCTGCAGAATTCCTTGCAACAAAGGATAACGGCGAAGCAAACGAAGCTGCAACAAAGGCTCTCGTTGCAGAGCTCGAAAACGCAGCAGCTGCAGGTTGCCCGACTGCTCCGGCAGTTCTCGCTGAGAAGGATTACCTCTCCAAGAAGTCCGTTTGGATCTTCGGTGGCGACGGTTGGGCATATGACATCGGCTTCGGCGGTCTTGACCACGTTCTCGCTTCCGGTGAAGATGTAAACGTTATGGTCTTCGACACAGAAGTTTACTCCAACACAGGCGGACAGGCTTCCAAGGCTTCCAACATCGGTCAGGTTGCACAGTTCGCTGCAGCAGGTAAGGCTATTGCAAAGAAGAACCTTGCTGAAATCGCAATGTCCTACGGTTATGTTTACGTTGCACAGGTTGCTATGGGTGCTGATATGAACCAGACACTCAAGGCTCTTGCAGAGGCTGAAGCTTACCCGGGTCCGTCCCTCATTATCGGCTACGCTCCTTGTGAAATGCACGGTATCAAGGGCGGCATGGTCAACTGCCAGGATGAAATGAAGAAGGCTGTTAACGCAGGCTACTGGCAGATGTTCCGTTACAATCCTGCACTTGAAGCAGACAAGGCATTCACTCTCGACTCCAAGGAGCCGACAGGAAGCTATGTTGACTTCATCAAGAGCGAAACACGTTATGCACGTCTTGCACAGCAGTTCCCCGAAAGAGCAGAAGAGCTCTTCGCAAAGGCAGAAGCTGCTGCAAAGGCTAAGTATGACAAGTATGCAAAGCGCGCAGGTAAGTAATCTGACTGCTTAAATAGCTCAAAACTCCTTGCGGAAATTCCGCAAGGAGTTTTTTCGTTGTGTTATGAAATAAGCTCAAAGGTCACATTTGGGGTATCTCTATGAACATCTTCAAAGATTTCAAGCATTGCCTTGCAATATTCACGCAAATCATCGGGCAATGTCATAAAACCGTATATCTTTACTGCAAATTCCCCTCTTTCGCAAAAAAGACCATCTAAACAATCCCACAAAGCATCCCAGTTTTCACCATAATACTCCGGAAGGCCGAATTTTGTTTTTAATATCAGATGTACTTCTCCCAAATGTCTGCATCCTGTAAAATCCAAAACAATCGGATTCTCTTTTATCGGTTTAAAAGTATTGTATTCTTCGTTATTGCAATTCATATTATCACCTTTCTTTATCACTTGAACAATAGCACACATTTGATTTTCTGTCAACTGAATTTATAATGCAAAACACTGTCATACAACGAAGCTCCGTTTGTATTGTAAACGATGATATGATGTGATATAATGAAACCAATCAAAAAAATTCATACGGGAGGAGTGTATTATGTCTAAAAGACCATGGTATATATGGCTTTCTCTCCTTACTTTTTTCATCATATCCTATCGGTGCAAAAGAGCTATTATATATAAAAAGCCTATGGATTATTCCCTTTGGCATCGCTTTATTCGTACAGAACTTTTTTGGGGATTTATAACATTGATTATTCCGGCGGCAATAATAGTTTTATTTATGTGTATGGTTTCAAATTATGGATATATATGGGAATTATCAATTAATATTGCAGGTTTAATATATCTTTATTTTGGTGGAGTGTTTTTTTCTGCTAAATTATATGATTGGGAACAAGAAAACACAGTTTTAAAATAACTATGCATTTAGTGTGAATGCTAATTTTTAAATCAGCATTTGCTTTTTCAAAGGAGTTGTTATTATGTTCAAGATTGAAAACTATTCACTGCAGTTGAAAGCGGCGGATAAAATTCAAATTGTCAATGTTGAATATCAGCATGACGAAGATAACGACATATCAATAGCTAAAGTATTTTTAGATAATGAAACCATTGAAATATCCGACTGTGACACAGAAATGATTTTTCGTAAACTATCTGAACTTCTAAAAAACAAATATGAAATATATTCATGTTTTACTTGCAGATATGGACATTTTTGTCCTTACGGCGATTGTGATAACGAAATATTTTGCATAAATGATTTTGATCCTAAATGCAAAAATGATTTATTACCTATTATGCAGAACAGTAAAGAGCTCAGCCTGCGTCTCAGAACACTATTCGATATTTGTGATAAACACAAGCCTTGCAGTGCTGACTATTGGACATATAAATAACTTTTTGTACAAAAAACTGACGTACATAAAATTTTACAACACACCTATACACGAGGATGATTTTATGAAAGATAAAGTTTGTATTATAACAGGAGCAAGCGGAGGGATTGGCTCAGCGATTGCGGAGGCGCTTTTTGATGCCGGATTTAAGCTCGTTCTTATGGGACGGGATGAAAAAAAGCTTAAAAAAGTTGCAAACGGAAGAGATTGCCTTATTCTTCCCGGGTTTCTCACTTCCGACGGTTATATAAATTTTGCTATCGAGCAAACCGTCAAAGCTTTTGGCGGCGTTGATATTTTAATAAACAACGCAGGCGTTGCACAGTCAAAGCCCTTTGAAGAAATTTCACCGGATGAATACGATGAGATTATGCATATCAACGCAAGAGCACCGTTTTTCTTGTGTCAGAAGGCACTTCCCTATCTTCAAAGGTCCTCTTGCGGAACTATTATCAACATCGCATCGGTCGTGGCGCACAAGGGTTATGCACTGCAGAGCGCATACGCCGCATCAAAGCATGCACTTCTCGGCTTCTCCAAATCCCTTGCAAAGGAATATGCAGAAAAAGGTGTGAGGGTTCACGTTATAAGTCCCGGCGCTGTTTTTACCGATATGGTAAAAATCTCGCGTCCTGACCTGACAGGCGAAGGAATGCTTATGCCCTCGGATATTGCCGAGACGGTTATGTATCTTATAAAAATGCGAAACACGGCATCCGTTGCAGACGAAATTGAGCTTCACCGCGAAACAAAGGAGCCGTTTATGTGATAAATATGAAAGGAAAAGCGACTATGGAAAAAAATTTCGGTTGCCGCAATTGGCTCGATTATATCCCAGTTCCCGTTTATGAGAAGAATCCGGGATATATTGATTTTTATAACAAGGCTTGGGAGCTTGCTTTCCTGCATATAAAGAATGTTCCCGGTATGCCGCAGAATCCTTATATGGACGAGGCTTTCTGCGATACTCAAGTCTGGATATGGGATTCCTGCTTTATGTCGCTTTTCACAAAGTATGCAAGAGAAGCTTTCCCCGGTGTTGAAACCCTTAACAATTTCTATGAGGTTTTATATGGCGGCAAACACCTTCCGAAAATTCTTCCGACAGAAAATGAACCCGATTGGACGGGTGCAATCCCCGGAGAACCGTATGAAATCAAGGTGCATATTGCGGACAATCCTCCCCTTTTTGCGTGGGCAGAATATGAAAATGCAATGATGTCGGGCGATACCGATTACGTAAAAGAGCTTTTATACGAAAAGAAGTTTTTGCAAAAGCATTATGAATGGATTGAGAATCTGAAAGAGAGCGTAACACCCGACGGTGTTATGTATCCGACCTGCCTTATTGCTGAAGAGGACGGTTACCTTTGGGAGGGTGGTCGCTCCGGAATGGACAACACACCGAGAGGAAGAACGGGTGAGCACGCCTATGAACCGCGTCCGAACAACCCTGATATGCTCTGGCTTGATGCGATATGCCAGCAGGCACTCTCGGCAAATATGATTTCAAAGCTCTTTGAGATAGTTGATGACAAATCGGAAGCCGAAAAATGGAACAAGCTATATCTTGAAAAGAAGGAAATTGTGAAAAATCTTTATTTTGATAAAGAAGACAATTTCTATTATGATATTGACTGCAACACGCATAATTTCTATAAGGTTATGTCAATCGCATCATACTGGACACTTACATCGGAAATCGCAACAGCTGAGCAGGCAAAAGCTCTTTCGGCGCATCTTGAAAACCCCGAAACCTTTGGCGGACTTGTTCCCTTTGTGTCACTTTCAAGAAGCGATGCCGATTTTAACCCCGACGGTGAATACTGGCGCGGTTCAATGTGGCCGCCGACAGCCTATGCCGCACTCCGAGGTCTTTCAAACTACGGTCTTTTTGATGAGGCACGAAAATCTGCAACAAAGCTTCTCGATTATATGTATAATGTATATACGGATTTTGAGCCGCATACGATATGGGAAGCATATTCACCCACAAGGTTTGAGCCTGCGCTCAATGAATTTCGCGCCAATCAGTATGTGCGAGGTGATTTCTGCGGCTGGTCTGCCCTCATTCCGATTTCTGCCTTTATCGAACACATTATCGGTTTCCATCGGATTGATGCTTTCCGAAAGGTTGTTGAATGGGCAAAACCGAAGGATCTGAAGAGTAAAATCGGGATCCGAAATCTGCGCTTTGGTGACATTGTCACCGATATTGAAGCCAATGGAAACCACTGCACGGTAAAATCAAATGGTGCATATACATTAAGAATCAACGGACGCGAATTTACAATATCAGAAGGCGAAAACGAATTTTTGATATAAAGTCGAGGGGCTGTAGCAAAACAGCCCAGACCGCATAAAGTGTAAAAGTGATATTTTTTTGCAGATAACATCGAAAAAGTATATGGTATGAAGCTTGAAAGTAAATTGAAAATTCGGCAGAAGCCGAATTTGAGGATTTAGTTACACTTTATGCTATAAGCAAATCGGACCTCTCGACGTACTTATGTACTACTTCGGGTCCGATTTGCTCATTCTGCACTATTTTTCTAAAGCCCCAAAGGGATTGTAGCAAAATGCATTTCGCTACAATCCCTTT
>JAZSHZ010000257.1:0-2439 GCA_045533555.1 Eubacteriales bacterium | reverse complement strand
AATACAGCAGCTGCCGATCTTCCGAAAGCGTTGCGCAATATTGTCGGTTTTGACACGGGTGGTCTCAGATTCACTCCTGCAAGTGGCGGAGAGTGGCTTGCACTCAAGTTCAGAGTTCCTGAAGCCGGCATATATAAGGTTAGTTACACAGCAAGCGCAAATGTATCAAGTCTGAACACTCGGGGTTACATAAGCATTATGGATGGAAGCGAAACCAAGGATTCCATATTGGCCAAGTCCAATGGTCCTGTTACATCGGATTATTTGCTTCAGTATGATGTTGACTTTAATAACTCATCTTCAGTAAACGAAGAGCGCGAAATCGGAACAAAGGTTATAGCAACGCATAAAGCAGGAGCAGAGCTTCTCTTTGTTCTTACTGCAAGATCCGGATACACAAGTGCGATGAGAATGCGTTCATTCACATTGACCAAGGTTGAGGATGATATTGAGTTATCGGCGGATTCTGTTCAGCTTGAAGAAGGCGGCAAAACAGCAAATGTCACAGCAGCTCTTGTAAATAACACATTGCTTGAATCAACAAAACCTTCCTTCAAAATTGCCGATACGGAGATTGCAACCGTAAATGCAGTAGGTAAAGTTACTTCGGAAAAACCCGGTGAAACGACACTTACCGTAACAATCGGTGATAAGAGCAAGACTATTCCCGTCGTTGTAAAGGCTAAGGAAGTTCCTGCAGAAGATCCCGACTATGTCGCGGCTTTCACTCCGAGCGAGACAAAGAAAGAAACCGTAACGACGTCCGTCAGCGCGCTTGCAATCGCAAAGGACGGAAGCTCCGTCACGGCAGATAAGAGCGCATCGAAGAACAGCGACGGAACATACACGGTATCGACTGATGCGACAAGCGGTGAATATAGCTTCCTCTATTGGGTAAAGGGCCTCGAGAACGGCGGAAAGAAGAGAATCGTTTCCTTCGATGCAAGCTTTAAATATGCTCCGCACAACGGCGCAAACTACCTCATCGCGGTCTACGGCAAGAGCGGAGACGAAGCAGCAAAGAACGAATATTACAATGCAAACGGTCAGCTTCTTGAAAATGGAGAGAAGCTCCCCTCAATGGCAGGCTACGGCACTGCAAAGGGTTGGGTCGATTGCGGAGACGGTATCTTCGTTGCGGAATATGACGATGCAAATGTCGGAAGCTATGAAATTTCGGTAAACGGTGCAAAAGAGACATATGCATATGGCGATGAAGTCGTCTGCACTGCAAATGCGGAAAAGAACGGTGAAAAGTTCTTTGGATGGAAGAAGACGGTCAACGGAAAAACTGCAACTCTCGTTTCCGCTTCGACAACATATAAGTTCTATGCATGGGAAAATTGCTCGGTAGAGGCAGTCTACAAGGCAGAGAAAGCAAACTTCTCCGGAGCAATCAGAAAGATTGTCCTCGGTGAGATCTCCGTCGGAGGAAAAACTGCTGTTATGGCAGAGTTCATCGGTCTTGACAATGCAGTTGAAAAGGGAATAACACTCGGAACGGCAGACTATGCTATGACGACCGACGGAACACAGTTCACAATCGTAAACGATGTTGATGCAACATCAATCAGCGGATATGCAATTCTCGCTGAC
This sequence comes from Eubacteriales bacterium, assembly GCA_045533555.1. Lineage (GTDB taxonomy): Bacteria > Bacillota > Clostridia > Oscillospirales > JAAYXM01 > SIG480. The sequence continues at coordinate 843 of JAZSHZ010000257.1, read as the reverse complement.
GGAACAAAGGTAATCTTCAAGAAATAAGGCGCGTTAAAGGGAGAAATATATGAGAAAAACATTCAGAAAAGTTTTATCACTGTTTCTGTGTCTGGCACTGACGGCAGGGCTTCTGCCCTCCGTCAGTCTCTTCGCGGGAGCAGAGGATGTAAGCTATACATATAGCTTCATAAAGGCCGATTATTCGGGTACCGAGATTTCCTATAACGGTATGCCTCGCTACACGGATTATTCAACACCGAACTATTCGGCAACGGCAAGAAACTGGAAATATCTCGGTATGTCCGATGCAACATATGCAAAATGGTCGGCATCGACATCGAATGACGGAAGAAGCATTGCAGGCTTTGACACGGGCGGTATCCGTTTCAGCCCTGCCGCATCAAGCGGCGAATGGTTTGCAGTGACTCTCCGCGTCCCCGAGCCGGGTATCTATAAGCTCAGCTATATGGCTCCGACAAACAGCATAACCGGGCTCACAACAACTGCAACCATAAGCATCTTCCCCGAGGGAACGACGGAAGCAAAAATCAAGGGACTCAGCAATCACGTTATGACCTCGGCAAACCTTCTGCAGTATAAGACGGTTGACTTCAACAGCAGTGAGTCAACGAGTGTCGAGCGTCAGGTCGGAACTAACGTTATCGCAATAAACGGTAATGAAGTCGTTGTTGCTGTCGGTTTCAGTGAATCAAAGGGTGCGCGCTTCCGCGGCTTCAAGCTCACAAAGGTGTCCGATGAAATGACAACATCGGTTGATGAGCTTAATTTCAAGGCAGACGATGATAAGCAGACGGTAACAGTCGCGCTTAAGAATAACACACTTCAGAAATCAACGGGAGC
>JAZSHZ010000008.1:0-4958 GCA_045533555.1 Eubacteriales bacterium | reverse complement strand
ACGGATAAATCCGTTCCCGTACCAACCTGCGGGTAAGGCAGAACCCATGTAGGGGACGGCGTCCTCGACGTCCCGTGTCAACCAACCGACCTGTTGGTATGGTAGAAACCCATGTAGGGGAGGGGTTCCATCCCCTCCCGCGTTGGTTCGAATTTGTTTCGGGAGGGCGCGGAGACCCTCCCCTACGGACTCAAACGGCGGAAAATGTTCCATGGCTTATCCTTTGTATTCTTCGAGGAAGGCGCCGTCACGGAGGAGTATTTCGCGGAGCTCGGAGACGGATATATCCTTGACATCCGCGCCTGTTCTTGCGGCGATTGCCGCCGCGCTTCCTGCACCCTGGCTTATCGCCATAAGGGGCGGCGTTACCCTCGTTGCGCCGCAGGCGAGATGCGTTGTGCTGATGCAACGCCCCGCGACGATGAGGTTTGAAAGCTCCTTCGTTATGATGCAACGGTAGGGAACGGAATACCATGTTCCGGGCTCGAGCTTCGGAAGCTTTCCCGTGTCCGTCTTTTTCGGGGAATGGACATCGACGGGATAGCCGCCCATTGCTATGGCATCCGGGAACATAACATTTTCGATAACATCATATTCCGTCAGCGTATAGACACCGTTCACTCTTCGGCTTTCGCGTATTCCGATGTTCGGGCCCGTCGTTATGAGATAAGCATCCTCAAAGCCGGGAGCATATTTTTTGAGAGCTGAGAATATCTCCCAAGCCTGTTTTCTGCCTTCAAGCTCTGCATCAGTGAGGTCGAATGCATCAACTGCGCTCTTTTCATAGACGTGAACCATATTGACGATAAACTGACCCTTCGTGACGGTTTCAAAGCAGAGCAGGCCGCCGTTGCGGAGCGAAAAGTCGCCCGCCTCGCGCGCACGGGAAAGAACGCTCCGCATTCCCTGAATTGCAGTTCTCGGCAATGTGTGGAGAATATCAAACGGAATTGTTTTGAGGTTATCGTCGCGATTGTTCTGAATATAGCTGATAACCTTTTCGCGGTCAACGCCACCGACAAGAATATTGAGTGTCATCGGTTGAGCAACGCCGTCACTCTCTCTTCCGAAGGTTGTCGGAACACCTGCGGAAACCGCGAGATCGGCATCTGCGGAGGCGTCGATAAATACCTTTGCGCCCACTTCAAAGAATCCGTTCTTTGAAAACAGGCGGACTTTTTTTATTGCGCCGCCCGAGGTCTCGCAATCGATAAACGTCGTGTGGTAAAGAATGCGGACGCCTGCCTCGAGACACATATCCTCAAGCGTTTTTTTGAGCCCCTCCGCAGAAAAGGGCGTTATTGTCGAGCAATAGCCCGCGGCATCAGGCATATGCCCGACGGAGAGGCCCTGCTCTTTCATTCTCGAAATGATCTCATCGGGAATGCCGCGAACGACCTGCTTTTCGCCCGCGTGGAAGGACATCATCGGCCCTGTTCCCGCAGCGGTGAGCATTCCGCCGAGATAACCGAAGCGCTCAACGAGGAGAACACTCGCGCCGCCGCGCGCCGCCGCAATAGCGGAAACTGCGCCTGCAGGCCCACCTCCGATGACGATGACATCGAATGAAAGATTACTGTATTTATCGTTCATAAAGATAATCTCCTTTATTATATATTATATTGCTTTGTTTTCTCCTCTAAATATATCACAGTGTGTCTTTGTTGGCAAGGAATGTCGGTTATACAATCGGGTAATTTGTGATTTTGAAAGGCGGAATGTCAAGTGCGGATTTTTCAATGAGTTTATTTCAAAAAAATTCCAAATTTGGAATTTTTTTCTTTTTTTAGCCGTGTTTTTGCCAGAATACGGACAAAATGTGACACGCAATTTTCTGTGTTTTTACAGGAAGTCGAAAACCGTTGACCTTTGTTTTTCTTTGCTGTATCATAGCACTCGTAACAGGCGAGAGCCTGAAAAAACAAAGGAGGAATTCTTACCATGAAGAATCTAAAGAAGGTTCTTGCACTTGCACTCGTGTTTGCTCTTTCGCTCTCACTCTTCGCAAGTGCGGCAGGGTTCACCGATGCGGCAGACATTCATGAGGATTATGTTGACGATGTAAATATGCTCGTTGAACTTGGAATACTCGGCGGCTACCCCGATGGGTCAATGCGGCCGGAAGGAAACATTTCCCGTGCGGAATTTGCAAAGCTTGCATATGTTCTTAAGTACGGGACGGACGACAAGGGCGCGCTCTTTGCGGGACAGCAGAGCTCGTTTACCGATGTCGAAGGAAACCACGCCCAGAACTGGGCAAAGGGCTATATCAACTACTGTGAGAATCAGGGCATTGTCTCGGGTGTAGGCAACAATAAGTTCAATCCGGACGGAACCGTCACAGTCGTTGAGGCAAGCAAGATGCTCCTCGTCATCCTCGGCTGCAATGCAGACAAGGAAGGCTTCAAGGGCACGAACTGGGCATCCAACACTGTTGCGAAGGCTATGGCACTCGGCCTCTATGAAGGATGGCAGGGCGACCCGACAGCTCCGGCTTCGCGTCAGCTCATCGCAAAGCTTATGAGAAACGCGATCTTCGCTCCGATCTATGTCTATAGCCCGATAACGGGAATCGGCTCGCAGTATAATGCGCTCGACGGTTCGAAGAACCAGACGCTCGGTGAGCAGGTTATGGGTCTCAAGCACGTCACGGGTATCGTCGTCGCAAACGATAACTTTGCAATCACGCAGGATGCAGACGGCGAAAAGATTGAAGTAACTCAGGGGCCTGCGATCGCTCCCACCGCGAAGGATTCGGATGAGGCGATCATCTATTATGAGGCACAGAACACAAGCGGAACTTATTTCGGTGCAACGATCAAGATCGACCGTGATATTCCCGATTCGCTCCTCGGCGCAAAGGTTGATGTATATTTCAAGGCGGACAGCAACTCGTCCTCCCTCACTTATACAAACGTTGAGGTTATCGGCGATGTCATCGTAAGCTCCGACACGAAGATGTTCACCGTTGATGCGGAGGATGTCGAAATGATGCCGAACGGCGAATCGACAAGCTCGGCGGCTATCACGCCTTATATCTCCTTCACGGCAGGCGGCAAGGAATATCAGGTAAAGGCGCAGGCGGGCGCAACAAAGGTTCCGAAGAACAAGGACTACAACACGCTCTGGGGCGCAGGCGAGGCAAATGATTTCACTCAGTTTGCCTATGCTTCAACTGCGACCTATAAGGACGGCGGCGAGCTCTATCAGCCGAAGGGCGATGACGCATTCTTCACTGATATGGGCAAGGGCTCCGTCTCGACCTACCGCTTCGTCTCCCTTGACGGCGGAAAGACATTCTCTTATATCTTCAGAATGCAGAACGGCGCGGACGCGATTGCCTACGGCCAGGTTTCGTCCGTCAGCGAATCGAAGCAGACGATAACTCTTCCGAGAATAGGCGCGCTCGATTTCGAGGATGTCGTTATGTATGAAGGCATCAAGAAGGATGATTATGTCGTCTACTATTTCGCGGACGGCAAGGTTCATGTCGAGAAGGTTGAGGAAATCTCCGGCGCTGTCTCCTCGATAAACGATGACGGCTCCGTCACGATCGGAGATAAGAAATATTTTGCGGATGAAAAGCTCTGCCGACAGATAATCTCCTATGGCACGCTTTCGGAATTCTATTCGGCAAACAAGGAAGCAATGAAGGAGAAGACTCTCTATCGCGTTGTCGGCAACACGATTCTCGAAATCGAGGCGAATGCAGAGGTCTCCGCTGCGGAAAACTATGCGGTCATCCTCAACTCCAGCTATGATGACAAGCTTGATGTTGCTTATGTAAAGCTCGGCTTTGCGGATAACACGGAGGGCACATTCAAGGTAGGGAAATTCTTCAGAAAATATGCTTCCCAGCCCAACCACGCTGAAAACGACAGAGCTCAGGATTATGCGGACAACGCAAGATTCGGGTGGGTAGTCGAATACTCGATGCGCGATGACGGCACGGTTGACCTCTCGTATCAGGATTTCAAGAATCTTGAGCAGAACGCAAGCCTTCGTGTCCCGACAGATTCGAAGTCCTTCAGCGTCATTGAAAAGTCGCTTTCGATTGACGGCAAGCGCTACTACGGCGATTCCGACACGATCCTCTTCGTTCTCTACGGAGACCTTGAGGGTGACTACTCGGCAGAGACCTATAAGCCGGTCAAGTCCCGCGCTTATAAGCTCTCCAACGTAACAGACGCGACAGCAAAGGCAATTTCGGGTCTTAAGATCAACAATGCATCCGTAAACGATGCAGTCGGAAGCGCAGTTGTCGATACCAAGGGCTATTCCAATGCGCTCGTCGCGGCGGCGATAACCCACGGCTCGGATCTTTCAAACATCTCCTATAAGAGCTCCTCAAGCCTTGCTTATGTCGTTTCTGCAAAGCAGATGTATAATGTCTCGACAGGTGCGGCATATGCAACCTTCAAGCTCATCGGAGAGGAAGGACTTATGGAGGTAACATCGATCGATGAGGTAACAGACCTCAACAACAACTCCATCTTCTCTCAGCCTGCGGGCTATGTCGGCAAGATTGACGGCTATGAGAGCGGAACACTTGTCCGCTACTCGCTCAACGCAGACGGCAAGCTTGAGGCGGTAAGCTCCGATGGCGGAAAGGCTCAGGATATGATGAAGGATCCGCAGGGTGCGCAGAGCGGCCTCTTCTATGTCAATGCGGCAGAGATTTCGGGCGACCGCTTCGTCTACTACAGCTCGCAGAAGGCTCACGAGCTTCAGAGCGACGGCAGACTCAGCGCAGACAACACCGAAAGCCTCCTTCTTTCAGAGGACGGATATAAGATAATCACGATTGCGGACGATGAGTATGCGGGAGACTATCTCGTAACCGTTGCGCGCAATCAGGCGATTGCACAGGGCGATTTCAATGCAATCGTTGAAATTGAGGAAGGCGAGATCATCAGAATCTTCTCGTTTGAGTTTTAAAACAAGACAGTAAAAACAGG
>JAZSHZ010000058.1:0-2448 GCA_045533555.1 Eubacteriales bacterium | reverse complement strand
TCTTCCTAAGACCGCTTGGCCTCCGACTTATGCAAGGATGAGCGCTTCCTGCTCGGTAATTGAAGAGATTCTGCTGAGATCTACTGATGTGTCTTCGGCGTTTTCCTTGACGGTGAAATATAGCGCAGACATTCGCGAGTTTTCCTCATGGGGAGGGGAGAAGAAAGGTCTTGACTTCGGTGGCGGTTTGCGGTGACCAAAGGTTTCGACGGTGCTTAACATATCGAGGACTCTGTCGCTTTCCCGGTCAAGATACCAGGCGTTTGCGATATTGATAATACCCAGAAGGATTATCAGAAGAGTGGAAATCGCGGACATCGCGGTAACGATGAATCTCTTTTTTAGCGTTTTTATCATTCCAGCTCCTCCAATGTGTAACCTATGCTTCGCTTTGCACGAATCTGAATGTTTGCACCGAGGCTTGCAAGCTTCTTTCTGAGATAAGATATATAGACCCAGACGATTCCTATTTCCGCATCGGTATCATATCCCCAGACCTTGACAAGAATATCCTCGGTTGAGAGGAAGATTTTGCGGTTGAGCATAAGAAGTTCCATCATTTTATATTCGATTTTCGGGAGAAGGATTGTTCCTTTGTCTGAAGAAAGCTCAAAACTTTGCATGTTCAGCGTAACATTTCCGAAGCGGAGAATATCGGGTGTGAATTCTTCGCGGCGGCGAAGCATTGCACGGATTCTCGCGATAAGCTCTCCCATTGCAAACGGCTTCGGAAGATAATCGTCCGCACCGAGGTCGAGGCCTGCGATCCTGTCATCAATATCCGATTTTGCGGTAAGAAGCATTATGGGGGTTTTGATTCCTTTCTGCCTTAATTCCGCAAGGACTTCCAAACCTGTTTTTTTAGGCATCATAATGTCAAGGATGATACCGTCGTATTGCTCGGAAAGAGCATAGTCCAAGGCGTCCGCGCCGTTATCTACGGCATCTACCGAATAATTATGGTATGTCAGAATGTCGCAGACGGCTTCAGACATACTTATTTCGTCTTCTGCATATAAAAGCTTCATTTACAATCACCCGAAAATATTATATTTGGAAAAGCTTAAATAAACCTTAAAAAGCAAAAAGACGCAGAATTTTCTGCGTCTTAGGTATTCATTGCTTGTCTGTACTTATATAGCGCGCTGAACCTTACCGGAACGGAGGCATCTTGTACATACATAGATGTGACGGGGTGAACCGTCGACGATAGCTTTAACACGCTTAATGTTCGGTCTCCACATTTTGTTGGAGCGTCTGTGGGAGTGGGAAACCTTAATACCAAAGGTTACGCCCTTTTCGCATATTGCACACTTTGCCATTTGCCGCACCTCCTTAATCTCTAGTCAATAAACAGCATTTAATATAATAGCAGATTTGAAACGAAAATGCAAGTGTTTTTTTGCAAAAAAATAAAATTTTCCAAAATAGTATATTTTGTGATAAAGGGTGGTATAAACTGTGTGCAGCTGCTAAAAATTTGAATTTATGGAGGATGTTGTCCGTTGAAAAAGTCAGGATGCTAAGGTAAAATTTTATATGACTGTATCGAAAGGAGTTGGTTACTATAAAAAAGATTGCAGTTTTATTTATGGCGCTCGCGCTTCTTTTTAGTTTTGCGAGTGCGGCGAATGTGACGATTGACGGTGAAGAGTTTAACGGTGCGACAATTATCGGCTCCGTTACATATGTCCCGTTGAGGGCATATTGCGGAGAGCTTTCCGAATGCGAGATATCCTGGGATAACGAGCTGCGCACGGCGGGGATTTCCGCTGATGAGCTTCTTGCGAGTGTCAGGATAGGTGAGGCTCATATTGAGGCAAACGGACGTATCGTCTATTCGGGTAATGAAAATATGATAATTGACGGAAGAACATATATTCCGATTCGCTCGGTTTCAAAGATTCTCGGAGCTTCGGTTGATTGGGATAATGAGACAAAGACGGCAATCGTCACTCGCGGTACGGAAAGATTTGAGGGCGCGGATTCATTTTATGATGCAAATGATCTTTATTGGTTATCGAAGATTATCCATGCCGAAAGCGGTGGCGAACCGCTTGAAGGGAAGATTGCGGTTGGAAATGTTGTCCTCAACCGCGTCGGAAATCCTGAATTTCCGAACACCGTCTATGATGTTGTGTTTGACAGGAAGGGTGGCATTCAGTTCACGCCCGTTGCAAACGGAACGATATATAATCAACCGAATGAGGAGAGCGTTCTTGCGGCGAAAATCTGCCTTGAGAATTATAGCCTCACACCGCATGAAATCCTTTTCTTCATGAATCCCGAAACGTCCGTGAGCGCATGGATTCCGAATAACAGAGATTTTGTTATGTCAATCGGCAGACACGATTTCTATGCATAAGACGAAGAGGATGTGAAAGCGTGCTTTCACATCCTCAGCGTGTCAATAAACTTATCGACACGCTGAGAGATTGTCCAAAAGGG
>JAZSHZ010000193.1:0-20680 GCA_045533555.1 Eubacteriales bacterium | reverse complement strand
GATGACATTCTTCTCGATTGAGAATGCAATACCGTTTATTGTTCCCGAAACCGTTACCTTTTCAGTCTCGGAAACAGCAGTACCCTTCACCTTAAAGGTAAGGTTTTCACCGCTTGTTGCGACATCGGAAACTGCGAGATTTTCGCTGCCGCTGACAGAGATTACGCAATCGCCGTCAAAGTTTGCATATGTGCGGTCATTCATCTTGAGCTTTGCGGAAACTATATATTCCTTATCAAGTGCAATAACTTCCTTGATATCGGATTCAAGGCTCTGCACAGATGCAGCAGCAATTCCTGTAAGGGTAACTGTTTTGATTCCGAAATAATGGTTTACACCTGCATTGTTTCCAAGTGTTCCCGGGTTGAGTGTTTTGCTGAGCGCATCCGTATCGAGGATAAGGAAATACTCACCGGATGCCGGAACGTTGACCACAAACTTATCGAGCTTATGCTCTGCTATTGCATCGGGTGTGATTTCCTTGATGTCGGAAAGCTCGGGAGCATAATGCATACCTGCGATTTCATTTGCGCCGTCATCACCGTACCACCATCCGAGGAATTCATATTCCTTTTCGAGGCTGTCAACTTCGCCTGCATCATATGTCTTCGGAGCTTCGCCGAAATATACCTTTACATACGGCTCATATGTTGTTTTCTGTCCGTCTGTAAGCTTTATCTCATACATTCCCGCATACGGAACAACGAGTCGGATTGCGACGTGAGGACGTGTGCCGCTCTTATTTCCGTAGCTTGCAAGCGGAGTTACGAATCTTGCACCTGTAGTTCCTGAGTTGCCGTTCGTTGCACCTGCCGGAAGCTTATTGTTTACAAGCTCAAGCTTATATGCGCTTGTCTTGTTGAGATCGAGGGGATTATAATCTGCACCCGATTCATCCTTTGCGACTCTCTTCCAGTCAAGGTATGTGAAGTTATAGAGGACTGTTCCACTGTAGATACCTTCACCCGCTGCGCTGTTGTCTGTGATTGTCGGAACCTTATCGCTGAGAGCTGCGATTGAAAGCTCATAGGTTGCGGAGAAATTATCCGGTCTCGGAAGCTCTGCACCCTTGACCGTTATTTCAAGGTCATAGGAGAAGTCCTTGCCGTTAACCTTACCTGCAACGGTAAGCTTTGCATCGCCGGCATTTGCACCTGTTACCTTGAAGGAGATGTTTTCGCCGTTTGCCGCAATATCTGAAACTGTTGCGAAGTTATCACCCGTTACCGTAACTGTGTTTTCGCCGCCGAAAGCTGCATATGTGCCGTCATCCATCTTAATTTTTGCATTGACGGTTGCGCTGTCGCCGATATAAACGCGGCTCGGAATATCGCTTTCGATTTTTTCGGGAGCTGATGCTTCAACGCCCTTGAGTGTGACGGATGAGAGGCGGAAATACTGCCAATATCCCGTTGCACTGTTGAGTGTCGAGTTGAACTCAAGGCTCTGTGCGTTCATATTGAGAACGAGATAATATTCGCCTGCCGAAGGTACATCGACAACGAACTTATTGAGCTTCTTGCTTGCCTTTGTGTCGGGAGTTGCATCTGCTGCAAAATAGCCGTCTCCCGAATGCCACCAACCAAGCTTATCATAGTCTTTAAGGAGTCCGTCGATATCTGCGGCAACATAGCTTTCCGGAGCCGCGCCGAAATAAACTTCGCAATAGGGCTCATAAGAGTTTGTAGCCGTGTTGAGGTCTTCAAGTGTTACCTCATACTTGCCGCCATACGGAACGAGGAGTCTGAGAGCGACATGCGGTCTTGTCGCACTTGTCTGCGGATAGAACGCCGTTTTCATTGTGGAGTTCATACCGAGCTTGTCAATGTTTGTGCTGACATCACCGATGATATAGTCACTGTTTGCGCCATATCCTTCGCTTTCGAGCTTGAATGCACCTGTTGCTGATGTATCGAGAGTATTGAAGGTGCCGTCATCGTCTGTCATTGTCTTCTTCCAGTCCATAAGCTCAAGACGATAGAGAACACGGCTCGTGCTCTTTTCATATATATATTCGCCCTTAGCATCCTGAACCTCAACCTTCGGAACCCTTTCCGAAATTGATGTTGACTTGATGTTGTATGTTACCGAATATTTATCAGGTCTCTGCGGCTCTTCCGCTTTCTTTGCGACGAGCTTCATTTCGGAGAGACGGAAATACTGGCACCCCTGGTCTGAAACCGTCGTTGTTGTCGGATTGAGCTCAAGGCTCTTTTCGTTAAGATTGAAGATGAGCCAATATTCGCCTGCTGCGGGAACCGTTACTGTAAGCGAATCAAGCTTTTTGCTTTCCTTATCGGAAGCAGTTACGTCGGCCGCGAAATAGCCGTCGTTGTTGCTCCACCAACCGACATTCTCAAACTCACCGCTTGCGATTGCCGTGTCGATGCCTGCCGCAGTGTATGTTGCAGGAGCTTTTCCGAACCATATCTCCGCATAGGGGTTATGGGCTTCCTTGACATTTGCCGAGAAGGTTACGGCATATGTACCTGCTTTATTAAGCTTCAAGCGGAAAGCAACATGAGGTCTATCTGAGCTTTCGTTGCCATACTTGAGAGTTGTGAACAAGCCTGTGAGGTATTTTTTATCGACATTGTCATTATTTCCGATAACACCCATAAGCTTTCTGTTTGTGTTTTCGATTGCATAGGGAGCAGTCTTTGAAAGGTCGAGCGTTGCAAACGGAACTTCACCCGTGTCATCGGCTGCGACCGTGCTTGACTGATATCTCCAGTCGAACATACGGAGCTGATATGCAATGCTTCCGTCGCGAAGAACATCGCCTGCAAGTGCCTGGGATACCGCAGTGCTTCCCGTTACTGCAGGTACGCGGGATGAAAGCACACCGCTTGTTATATTATAATCGAGCGTATAGCCTTCCGGAGCTACTGCATTCGGGTCAGAAACAGTAACAGTCTTCTTTGCGCTCTTTGTTACGCCGTCAAGAGTTGCAGTGAATGTGATGTCTGCACTTCCTGCTTCAAGAAGAGTAATCTTTGTTCCGTCAACCTTTGCAACATTCGGATTGCTCGATGTGAGCGTGACGCTCTCGCCCTCTGCGGTCTTGAAGCTGTTGTAGTTGAAGGTTGAAAGGGTGAGGTCATCCATATAGCTTTCCGTAAATGCCGGAATTGTTGCGTTATTATTGAACTTGAGCGATGCAGTTGCATCTATTGAACCTCCGGGAACTCCCTCAGTATCGGAAAGAACAAGAATTGCATTTGTAAGCGCAGGAGCTTCCGCAACTCCTTTGAACTTGAGATTTCCGATTGCAAAACGCACGTGCACTCCACCAACCGAGCGATCTGCTGCAACGAAGAGTGTATGCTTTCCTGCTTTGAGTTCGAGCGGACGAAGTTTGAATTCGCCATCGCTTCCCTTAACGCCTGTCAACTGACCGACATATTTTCCATCGATATAAGCGCTTGCCCAACCGCCGTTTGTTGAATCAACAGCAGTTACAAGCATGGATACATCATAGTAGCCATCCTTATCAATTGCGAAATCGAGAGCCATCACGCGGTATGTAAGCGGTGATACACGGAGATATGTATAAATTCCGAGCGGATACATACCGACATTACTTGTTCCCCAGAAACCGCCGCTTTCTGTCATTGTAAGATACTGGCAGGTTCCGTTTTTATTGATTTCCCAACCGTCTTTTTCATAAGTATATTCCGTAAGAATCGGTTTTGAACCGCTTGTTACATACTTATTGAATTCATAGACCTGATCGGGTGCCGTTTCCGCAAATGCAACCGTCGGGAGCAAGGTCGCGATCATTGCAACTGCAAGAACGAGCGATAAGAATCGTTTCATTTTTCTTTTTCCTCCTTAGATTTTTATTTATTCAAAAGCGCGAAGGCATTTGCGAGGTCTTTACCTTCATACACGAATCCGAAATTCACACTGACGCGCCAGAGCGCCGTGTCCGTATGATGCTTACTCGGGGTTGATTCGCGGTTTTCAACCGCCGTCACGCAATCCTTGATTGCGGAACACATAAAGCCGCGCTGCTGCATTCCGAGCATACCGCCCTCATCGGAGAGGAGGCACGCATCAACCGCGAAGCCCATATAGATGAGATGGTTGACTCCGTCGCGCACCGCAACCGCCGCAAGCTCATTGGAGCTTGTGCATATCGGCTCATTGCCCTGCGGCATCGCTTCGGGGAGAAAATCGAGATATTCCGCTCTCGCCTTTGCGATTCCGTCCCATGCATTGGGTCCGGGTGTTACGTTATCGGACTTGAAGCTATAAAGCTCGGAGAGAATCTCATCGCTCTCCGCCTTGTCGCGCGGCGCGTATTTCGGCTCCGCACCGAGCGCCTGGGTCTCCGTATATCCCGGCATCTCTTCATAATAACCTTTTCCGAAGGTTACATGATATATCTTTATGCCCGCGGCTCTTGCCGCATCGAGCACCTGCGGAAAATTCTCCTTTGCAAGGCGATAGCTTCTCGGGACATATTCGCAATATTGGAACTGCTCGGGCGCAGTTTCCGCCTCGCCGACATATGCCGCGTGCATAACGACGATTGCCGTCTTCTCCGCGTTGAGCGGAAGGTCTGCCTTCTTCCAGCCGCCGTATGTAAGCGCCGCATCGTCACCAAGCGACGGATCGGCACCATAGTGCTGATAATACATAGTCGGGACTTCAAGGATATTTCCTTCGCGGATTCTCGCTTCTGTCGAACTGTCTTCCACTTCGATTCCTCCGTTAAAAAGAGTTTTCACTCCGCCATCACCCGCGCAGGACGCAAGCGCAAAAAGCATGGACAGAGCTGTCATAAGAGCAAGAATTTTCTTCATCATATCGACTCCTCCTTGTAAAAATCGGCTATGAACCTATTTTAATCTTATTTTAACATTTTTTGTTTTGAAGCGCAATAGTTAAAAGTATAATCCTCGGCAAATTCTTTCAGAGTGTTGAAAAACAAAAATTTTTGTTATATTATATTGTTAAGAAATTATTGATTCTGAAAGGAGGCGATGGCGGATGATAAAACAGTTCAATGCAATGCCGGGAGTTATCCCCGCGCTCTCGCAGCTTCGGACGAGCGTCACTCAGCACGTTCTCGAGCTCCTTCCCTTCTATATTTATCCCGTAACCGCCTGCGTCAGGAATGAGCTTCACTGGCACGATTATATCCAGATATGGTATACTGTTTCAGGTCATTATTACCACACGATAAACGGAGAGCGGCGGCTCCAGACGACAGGAAGCGTCGCCCTTGTCTACCCCTATACGCTCCACGCGGTAGATACCTCCAACTCCGACCCCGACACAACGCGGATCATTTCAATTTCGATAGCAAAGGACGTCTATGACAGAAATCTGCTCCCGTTCATCCCGCTCACATATTCCTTTGCATCGTTTGAAAACTTTATGCTCACGCCCTTTATCTCTCTTAGCGGCAAAAACAAGGAGCGCGCCGACGAGCTTTGCGAAACGGCGCTTTCCGAATATACGAAGCTGCAGGCTATGCTCAAAAGCAAGATATTTTCCTGTCTTTCGGAGCTTCTTGAAATGTGTGCCGATGCGGTCAACAAAAAGCTTATAAAGCAGGAGATAAGCTCAGCCTATGAGCGCACGACACAGATCAACAACTCCGTTTACTTCATAACGGAAAACGCATCGCAGAAAATTTCGCTTTCATCCGCAAGCAGCTCCGCGATGATGTCCGAGCGCTCCTTCACGGATAAGTTCAAGCAGACCGTCGGGCGAACCTACCACAATTATCTCACGAGCGTCAGGATGGCAAACGCCGTCGACTTCCTTCGCCACACAAACAAGAGCGTTTCCGAAATATCGGACGAATGCGGCTTCTCAAACCGCGGACATTTTATCAACGCCTGCGCAGAGACCTTCAACATGACTCCGCTTGCGCTCCGCCGCTATTTCCGCGAATGGTCATATCTCTACGGCGATACGGCATATGAAAAATCGCGCTCCTATGCCTGGCTCTTCAACTGGTCGGACGAGCAGCTCGAGCGCATCAGAAGAATCCAGCTCGGTCAATTTTAAAAACTCATAATATGCTCTGCCGATTTCGGCGGGGAAAATTCGCTTCCCCCCGATTTCCGAAAAGCTCGATCGCCGTCGCACTCATAAGATTTTCAAGAAAAAAAGAAACGGGCGCACCTCAATAAATCAATTGAGGCAACGCCCTCTTTTTTTATTCAAAAAGCTCAGGATGAAATTCCCGCGCCATGCTCTCGACGGCATATGCCATTCGGTTGCCCGGGAGAACGCTTTCGAGCGTTATCGTCGCAAAGCGACCGTTCTTTACGCAGTCGAGTGAGGAAAGCGTCGGGTTTGCTTTTATCTCCGCGAGCTTCGCCTCAACGGAGGGGCTGTCGTAATCGTGGATGAGGATTATATCGGGATTGCGCTTTATCACTTCCTCATAGCTCACCGTCACCCATTGTTTGTCGGTAAGGTCATCAAAGATATTCTTTCCTCCCGCAAGGGATATGAGAAGCGATTCAAAATTCGTTCCCGAGCAGGTGAATACTCCGTCATTTCCGCTGTCATAGACGAGCACTTTTACCGCATCTCTTCCCGAAAGCTTTTCGGCGACGGCGGCGATTCTCGCCTTCTGATCCTCAACGAATGCCTCCGCCCTTTCTTCGATTCCGAAAATCTTTCCGAGGTCGAGAATTTCCTTATACTGCTCATCAATCGTCGTCGCCGAATTCACATAGACATCCATTCCGTAAGTTTTTGCTTCATCGATATTGCAGCCCGCGTCACTTATCTCCCAATCGATTGCATAGATAAAATCCGCACCGCTTGTGAGAATCGCCTCGCGCGTTGCTTCCGCATAGTTAAGCTCGGGAATTGCGTTTACCGCATCGGCAAATTCGGGAAGCGGACCTCGGCTGTGGTTTATGAGGCTTCTGCCGATGACTTTATCGGAAAGTCCGAGCGCCGCAAAAAGCTCCGTGCAGTTCGGGCCGAGAGTCAGCACCTTTTCGGGGACCGCTGAAATCGCGACCTCGCGGCCGTAGTTATCAAAAACAAGCGCGCCCGCAGGAGCAACCTCAGGCTTTACCTCTGCCGTGCATCCCGCAAAAAGCATAAGCAGCATAACAGTTGCAATAATTATTGATATTGTTCTTTTCATAATTTTAAATTCCTTTCTTTGAATGTCCGCTGAAATAGGAAATCGAAAGCTTTCCGTTCTCAGAGTTTTTCACTACCTTTGAATATACGCCGTAAATATCAAAAATGTTCTTCTCCGTCAGTACCTCTTCGGGTGTTCCCGAAAGAGCGATTTTGCCGCCTTGCATTACATAGATCCTGTCGCAGTAAAGCGCCGCCATATTAAGGTCGTGAATCGCGGCAAGAACCGTTATGTCAAGGCGTTTTATGAAATCGAAGATTTCAAGCTGATAGCTTATATCAAGATGATTCGTCGGCTCATCGAGGACGAAAAAATCGCTCTCCGAGCAGACCGCTCGCGCAAGCAATACCCTTTGCTTTTCTCCGCCCGAGAGCTTTTGAAAGCTTCGCTTGTGGCTGTCTTCCATACCGAGGTGCTCAAGTGCATGGTGCACCATTGCGCGGTCCTCTTTGGTGTCGGAATCAAAGAGCCCCTTGCGCGGGCTTCTTCCCATCGCAACCATTTCTTCAACGGTGAAGTCAAACGGAATATCGTTTTCCTGACCGACAACTGCCATGCGAAGCGCCGATTTCTTATATGACATTGAAAGAAGGTTTTCGCCGTCAAGCAAGATTTCGCCGCAATCGGGCTTCAGTGCGCGGTAGACGTTTTTCAGAAGTGTCGATTTGCCGCTTCCGTTAGGACCGATTATTCCGATAAATTCGCCGCGGTTTACATTGAGAGAAACATCGTCTATCGTGCTTTTTTCATTATATGAAAAGGATAAGTTTCTTATTTCAAGTCTCTTTTCCGTCATAACGCTCACTCCCTTTCACCGCTGTTCTTCTTCAGCATAAAGATAAACACAGGCCCTCCGATAACGGCGGTAAGAACGCCGACGGGAAGCTCCTCGGGCGCAAGAAGCATACGCGCCGCGACATCCACCCATATAACGAGTATGCCGCCGAGAAGCGCAGAAAGCGGAAGCACCTTTTTGTGGTCACTGCCGACAATGAGCCTGACAAGATGCGGCACCATAAGCCCGACAAAGCCTATCGAACCGCTTACAGCCACCGTCGCGCCCGCGATAAGAGAAGCGACGAGGACAAGACATTTCTGAAGCCGCGGGACATTCACCCCAAGGCTCGTTGCGCTTTCATCTCCCAGAAGCAGAAGATTGAGCCCGCGATGATTTATCATAAGGAATGCGACACAGAGAATAAGCACGACCGTCGGTATACCGAGATATGCCCATTTTGCGCCCGCAAGGCTTCCCGACATCCAGAATTCGGCATTGTGAAGCCCGAGTGCATTCGGAGCGGAAAGCTTTATAATGCTTGTTATTCCGTCCATAATCATCGAGACGGCAACACCCGAAAGAAGAAGCTGGGTTATGTTTATTCTTCCCTTATAGCGCGAAAGCACATATACGGCGATGATCGTCGCCGCCGCGCCGAGAAAAGCACTTATCGAAAGCGAATACACGCCGAGAAATGAGAACGCGCCGAAAAGCATTCCGAGCGTCGCAAATGCGGATGCGCCCGATGATACGCCGAGAATGAACGGGTCGGCAAGCTTATTGCGAACAAGCGCCTGCATCGTTACTCCGCAGACGGAAAGCGACGCGCCGACGATAAAGCCGAGAAGCACGCGCGGAAGGCGCAGATTCAGGACGATATTTTCGCTGATCGTATCCCACGTTTGTGCAAACAGATTTCCGAAAAGCGGAATCTTTGAAAGAAGCACCTTTGCCGTCACGACCGGCGACACCGGAACGGGTCCGATACCGACGGCGAGGATGATGCTCAAAAACGCCGCAAGGATGAGCAATATGCCGAGAATTACGGCTTTGGAGTTTCTTTTTTTCATTTTATCCCTTTCCATGCATAAATAAAAAGCATATAGCTTCCCCATCGGGAGAAGTTATATGCTTTCTTAGCATACATAATCTTAAATAAAATAATAAAAGGTTTTCTATCGGTCGGCTTCTGCCGCCCGCGGCATACTTCGTGTGTGCCGCAAAATCTTTGGTATTATATCACGGCAGAGCAGAAATGTCAACCAACTATTCCTTTTATTTCCTCAACCGCCGCGGCAATCAGCTCGGACATATTCATATCGGCAACGCCCGCAACGATGTTACCGCAGTTTTTCATCGGGATAAGAATGCGCTTTGCAGGCGATGCGCCGACTGCGCGCGCCATTTCCGCGGTTATCTCACCAAGAAGGGAATCCGCAATGACGATACCTATCGGACCGACGATGACATCAGCCGTGCGCGAGCATACTATGACGGAGTTTTCGCCCGTTGCACCGCGGTTCGCGCCTGCCTTCATCATTGCCGAGGTCGCGACACTGTTAGTCCCTACCGCAGTGATATCCGCACCCGGAATATTCTTTTTTATCTCACCGACGAGCGCTTTGCCTACGCCGCCACCGTGAGCATCAATAACGAGTATGTTCATCTTTTTTAAAAATTCTCCTCGACGAATTCGATGATCGGTGTCGGGTCGGGAAGCCCGTGGGGATGATGCTTCTGCATCGTGCGGCAGATGACCTTGATATTGCCGCCGTTTGCCTTGTAGTAATCCTCAAGTGCCTTTCCGTTTTCGCGGTAGATGACAACTCTGTCCGCGTTTCCGTAGAGCATAATGATCGGAATCTCATTCTCCAAAAGCTTATCCATATGGTCTATGGGGCTGTTTCTAAAATTGAGAATCGTCGAATCGTCAACGTCAAACGTGTTTATAATCTCGCGGCGGAAGGATACAACGCCCTCATCGTCGATTGCGCCGAGGCCATACATACTGAGCATATTGAGGACGGGATTATCAAGATAGAGCACCGCCGTGAGCTCGGGATATTCCTCGGCAAAGCGCGCGCCCTGAAGGCCTCCGCAGCTCATACCCTCGATGATAACCCGCGGATCGCAGGAAAGCTCATCCGCGCAGTGGCGGACGAAATCCGCCATAATGTCCGTCTCGTTATCGGGTGCCCAACGGGACTCGTGGGAGATGAATATCAGGTGATATCCGCGCTTTAACATTTCAATATCGAATTCCGGGAACGCGCCGAGATATTCGGGTTTTAAAAGCATTCTTCCGTTTGGCGCGCAGGAGGGATAGACGATCGTTGCCGCGCGCTCACAAAATACGAACTCTTTTGATTCAAAATTATTCCACATAGCTCTCACCTCATCATTGTCTCAACCAGCGAATATGCAAAAAGATTATGCATCTCACGGGTCGGATGGTTCAGTTTGTTTGAAAGGAGCTCCGTCGTGTCAACTCCGAGCTCCGCCATGCGCTTCCATTTTGCGTAAGTATCGCATACGGGAACACCCTCTTCCGCGCAAAGTGCTCTTGCGGCATCCAAATAGCAGTCAAGCACTCCGCGGTTCTGACGGTCGGCAAGCTTTTCCGCAAGCTCGATAAAGCTCGGATGAATCGTCTCGCTGACACTCGCCGCCATCATACACGGCGTCATAAAGATTACCTCGCTTCCCGCGGCCTTGAGGCGGCGGAAAATTTCGCGGAGGCTGTCAATATATTCGGAAAGACCTTCATCTTCTTTTCCGCAATCGTTGAGACCGAAGCAGACAACCGTGAGGTCAGGGTTCTTTGAGAGAACATCGCGCTCAAGTCTCTCAAGACCGTATACCGCGCCTGTTCCTGCCGCTCCGGCATTTATAATATTGAGCAGAACTGTCGGAAAAAGAACCTTGAGGATTTCCGCAACCTTTTTGTGATAAACGCTTTCTCCGTCATAGACATTGTTGAAGCCTTCACTGTTCTTGGGGATAAGCTCAAAGCATCCCTCTGTGACACTGTCTCCGAGAAAAGCTATGGTCGGGCGCGGGTTGGTTGCATCCTGCGCCCTTTTTGCTATTTTTTCAATTATTTTCATTTTAAATCTCTTCTTTTGTTGTTTTTTTGTTTTTGATAACTCCGACAAATGCGGATATAAGAGTCAGTATCTCATTTGCGATTCCGAAATACGAACCGCAATAAATATTGTATGCAAGCATACACGCCGAAATCGGGAAGGCGAGGATGCAAATCAGCATGGGCGTATTCTTCCAGAGACTGTATATCAGAATAACAGAGGCGATTGCGGGAAGGAGCGAGAAAGCGCTCTTCCACGTCAGCACTGCAGAGATAACGCTCAATATGAGGAAAAGCCAGAGCCAGAGTTTGCTCTGCGCCCATTTCTTATCCTGATGCAGAAATACTCCGTCGCGGATGAAACCTATTCCGGCTATCGCCGCGCCCGAAAACGCGGCAAGACAGACATAATGAAGCACCCAGAAGAAATCGGAAACAAGCTTACTCAAAAGAATCTTCTTTCCGCTTTTAAGCTGATAGATGAGTATATTCGCCGCAACGCCGAGCGCGCCAAAAACATTTGCAATAAGACCTATCATTTCAGAATATCACCCAAAAATTCGTCTGCAAGCCATTCCTGAACCTTTGGAAGATTATGCGCTCGGTCGCTTGCAAGAACGCCATAGTAAAGATTGTCATTTGCATCCCAATAGGGCGAATTTCGCACATCGGAAAGCTTTGCACCGAGCCTTTCCGCCTGGCGCTCAATCTCTTTATTTATGATATCCTCTGCCTCAAGCGGAAGATTAAAACGCTCAAGACCGCCGCGGACGAGAATTCTGTATAGATATATCGGAATATCTCCGCCCATAGACTCACGCATAACATCGAAATGGTAATCATAGCGCTCGCTGAAATCATCGCGGTGATATGCTTCATACCATACTTCCTGCTCGCATCCGAGCCAATGCCATCCGATTACCTCGGGGTTCTTTCCTGCACGGCGGAGATTTTCAAGCGCAAGCGGCTGAATATGGAGCGCAAGCGGAAGAAGCGAGATATCCGCTTCTCCGAGGATCCCCGGCTTTATGACGGGCTCCTTATCGCGGTTCCACATTCCGTTTATGATGCCCTGGCTTCCGATTGAAAGCTGAACGATATAGAGATCGGGAAGAGCTCTCCCACCATCAATCGCCGCCTGCCATTTCTTTGCAACGAAATATGCAAGGCTTGCCGTGTGGTCCTGCGTTTCGCCGAGATTCTTGCCGCCGCTTGTCCATCCCGACCAGACGACATCCTCGATATCGAGCGACTGATTCGGGTCACGGTCAAGTCCGAAAACGTTCTTTAACGGAGTGAGGATTTTATCCTCCTCCGAAAGGAACTGCTGATGCGCCGTAGCATTGGACTGACCGCTTATGAAAAGCACTGCGGCTTTTGTATCTTTTTTCATTTATATCACCTTATTCGGGTTTTGTTTCGAGCTTGAGCGGGAAGTCACCGAGCTTATTTACCTTGAAGCCGTTCTTCTTATATTCCTCATAATCAAATGCTTCAAGCTCATCGATTGCGAGCTTATGGAATTCATAGAAATTCTTCCACCACTCATAGCCCGAGCCAAGCTCTGCATTGAGGTATGCATCCGCGATATCGCAACCCATAGCAGGTGCAACATAGAATGCGCCCATTGCAAGAACGTTGACGCCGTTGCCCGTGATTGCGCGGAGAGCCGCGGGAACGCTTTCAACAACACCTGCATGAACGTGGGGGCACTTGCTTGCCGCAATATGGATTCCCATACCCGTTCCGCAGAAGAGAAGAGCGCGTTCAAATTCGCCTTCAGAAATCATCGAGCCGACGCGGAGACCGACTCTGTGGAACATAAGGTCTGTGTCATTCGGGTCGGAATCTTCTCTTACGCCGACGTCAGTAATTTTCCAGCCCTTCGCCTTGAGATGTGCAACAACTGCTTCCTTAAGCGGGAATCCCGCAAAGTCTGCACCTACAACAAGATATTTGTCTTTAACTAATTTCATTTTTAACTCCTCCGATTTATATAAATTTTAATGTGCGCATTTTCCGAATACAGTGAAGCTGATGACTCCGGGTGTGATATCCTTGGGTGCGCCAAGTACCGTGAGGCGGACACGTCTTGCCGTCACCGTCTCAAAGGTGCGGTAGTCAACGCAATAGTCCTTCTCATTCTTTGATGCATCGATGAGCATCTTCCATTCCTCGGAATCGGGCTCTGTATATTCAACAACATATTGAAATGCACCGGGCATAATGCCATCGAGAGTTTCCATTCCGATATCACGCCACATAATGCGGCAGGAGCTTATGTTATAGCCCTTTTCCGCGCCGAGGTCGATCTCGATCCATCTTTCCTTGTCATCCTCTGCCGGCTGCCACCAGCTGATAGCGCTGTCATCCGTTGCATAAATCGGATTGCGCCCCGGAGCAAAACTTGATGCCTCGACCGGCTGGAAGAACGTCAGCGGCAAAAGACCTGCATCGTTGCCGCATTCGGGGTTCTTGACAACACCCGGAGCAAACTGCGGTGTCTCGGTGAGTGCGGGGCAATAAAGCTCTCCGTTTTCGTCCATTCCGAGCGGATCCATTCCGACTCTGCGCTCAAAGCGGTAATTGAAGCCGAAGAAATATGTGTAGAATACCCAATATGTATTGTCGGGACCTTCTGCGATGCTTCCGTGTCCTGCGCCGCGAAGGATTCCGTTTCTTTTAAGTGTGAGCGGGTCATACCTTTCCTGACGTTTAAAGCCCGAAAGCGGACCCTCATCGGAATAGAGAATTCCGCAGGCATACGTCGAATACTGCGTTCCGCTTCCCGAATAGAGGAGATAATAGCGGCTTCCTATCTTTATCATCCACTGTCCCTCTGTCCAGCCGATGCGCTCATTCTGGTTATATTCGCCGTGGCGCTCCCACTCCTTGTCGGGAGAGAAGGTGTTTATCCAGACAGGCTCCGATATCAGCTTCCACGGTTCATCAGGATCACACTCTGCGCCGACCGTACCCGTGATGCATTCGACATCTTCACCCTCTTTCGGCTCTCTGATTTCGCACCAGTAGAAATAGAGGCGGTCATTCTCCGTGAAATAGCATCCGTCGGGAACCTTCATCTCGTTGCCGTGCATATCCGTGAGATTTCCGCAATGCTTGAAGGGACCGAGCGGAGAATCTGCGACGTACATTTCAGGCATACTGTGTCCGCTCAGATACCATTTTCCGCGGAACTGAACGACTGCGGGGCTATAGCGAAGATTTTCAACGCCGATATCGACCTTGTCCCAATGGACAAAATCCTCGGTTACGTGTGCAACGCTGTAGCTTGCATACATGATCCACTTTCCGTCGTGATATATAACACTCGGGTCTGAAATTGAGCGATAGTCTTTATAGTCTCTTGCATTGAGGCCGCTGATGCCCGTATCGAGCCATCTTCCACTGCTTACTTTTTCAACACATAAGGGATTGCAATATGTGGGTTTCATCATAGAAAAAACACTTCCTTTCCATTATAAGGACATTATATATTATTTTGCTCTCAACTTCAAGACAAAAAAGCAACATATTGGGCAAAACGAAACAGTTTTTCTCCCACCCGACTATTGATTTTCGCGATGCGATTTTATATAATTTAAAAGAGGAGTTGATTTTTATGAAGAAGTATATTATCACCATACTTTCTGTTTTTTTGCTTTTATTTATGATATTGCCCGCCTCCGCCATTGATTTCGGAAGCGATAGTTTGAAATGCGGCGAAGCGCTCAAGGAGCTTGATTTGCTCCGCGGCACTCCGAGGGGCTTGGAGCTTGAACTCCCGATGACGCGCGCCGAAGCCGCGGCAATGCTTGTTCGTTTTCTGGGCGCAGAGGAAAAAGCGCTTTCGGGAAGCTTTTCGCATCCGTTTACCGATGTACCGCAATGGTCGGACGGATATGTCGGCTGGCTCTATCAAAGCGGACTTACAAAAGGTGTTTCAAAAACGCTTTATGGCTCAAATCGCTCTGTTACGGCGTGGCAATACGCAACGTTTCTGACGCGCGCGTTGAGCGATAACGACACCATTATGCCGAATCTCATAACGGATGAAGAGATAGCTTCAATTGACAATGAAAGAGAGTTTCTCCGCGGGGATGCGGCGGTTCTTTCTCTCCGCGCTCTCGGTTGCACATACACAAAAAACGAAAACTTCCGCCCACTTGCAGATGTCTGCATAGAGCGCGGATTGTTTACGGCAGGTCAGCTTGCAAAAGCCTGCGGAGATTTCTATGCATCGGAATATACGTTTGATAATGAAAACCGCATTTCGCGCCGTATGTTCGGAATTGAGGTTGCAAAAACAGAGGACGGAGGCTATTTCGTTTTCGAATCAATCGACCCGATCGCAAGCGACGGAACGAGGTTTGACCCATTCGTTTATAAGCAGGACGGCGAAACCGTAACGATTTTTGCAATGAACCCCGAAACGCTTGAAATGCGTGAGATCGCAAAGCGCGATGGGATAAAGGGGCACTTCAACTATAAAAATCCCTTCAGGCTCGGAGAAACGCACTTTATTTTTGAAACTCTTGCGGATGAGGACAAAAACACGCTTCTTGCCATCAGAAACGGTGAGATAAGCGAGGTTTTAAGCTTCGTGAACGGCGGTGATTTTCCGTGGTATCCCGATGCGGATAAAAACATTATGATAGATTCGGAAAGCGCTCTCGTTATGACGGACAAGAAATATTTCATTATCACCGAAAACGGGTATTCGGAGATCGGAGAAGCAAAGCTTTCCCTGCTCTCATATGCCGATGGTGAAATCATTGCAAAGCGGATAAACGATAAATCCGTTGATATTCTTCTCCTTGATGCAAAAACGGGAGAGGAAAAGGTCTGCTATAATATCCCCGATGATATGGAACGTGACGAATACGGCTACGGATACCGTGACCTTGAGCGCGAATATGAAAAATATCGTTATGGCGAGGCAGGTCTTTATTACCATGACGGAAAAACACTTGTGCAGGTAACAAGCCGTCCTGTAATCAGCTTTTTTGCAGATGATGACAAAAGCTTTGTTATCCTTACCCACAAGTCGGGAAAACGCTATTCCGGACGGGAGTCTTTCGGTGGAAACGAAATTATGAGAATAAATCCTGACGGAAGTGAGGAGTATCTCACTCCTGAAAACACAAGTTTTTCAATGGACGGTGTTTTCAAAAAGGACGGAAAGGTTCACTTCACCACGGCAAGAGCTGTGGGTATGATGTGCTTTGATGTTTTCGTTTACCGCATTGAAGACAGCGGAAAGTTCACGGTAACGGATTTCAGCGCAGGAAGACCGGAAATGATGAACGGTTTTACCTGGGAAACCCCCGACGGATATAAAAAGGCATATATCGAAGCCGAGCAGAAGAGAATAGAAGACCTCGGCTATTAAGGAGAAACAAAAATGTATAAAGACTCAAACGCAAAAACATGGTATAAAATCGGACTTCACGTCCACACGAATCTCACGGACGGAAGGGTTTCACCCGAGGAATCCGCGCGGATATACAAGGCGGCAGGCTTTGATGCAATTGCGATAACCGACCACTGGCTCTATAACGGAGAGGGCGAAATCGAAGGACTTAAAATCATTTCGGGATGCGAATACAATCTCGGCGGCGGGGATACGATCGAGGGCGTTATGCATATCGTCGGCGTCGGTATGAAATACGCGCCCGCGATAACGCGCGAAACGTCGCGTCAGGAAACAATTGACAAAATTATTGATGCCGGCGGTGCGGCAATTTTCGCTCATCCGGCATGGTCGCTGAATTCAGTGCGAGATGCGGAAGAACTTTCCGGATTTTCCGCAATCGAGATATATAACACCGTTTCCGATGCCCACGAAAGCACGAGACCGTATTCGGGATATCTCATTGATGTCCTCGCAAACAACGGCATAATCTATCCTATTATTGCAACCGATGATGCGCATTATTATGACGGCACGGACGAAGCAAAATCGTTTACTTACATCGAGGCAAAAAGCCTTGAAGCCGAAGACATAATAGCTGCGATAAAGGAAGGCAGAGTCTATGGCTCGCAGGGTCCGAAGCTTTCGGTGCGCCGCGAGGGAAATAAGATATATGCAGAGTGCTCTCCCTGCAATCTCATTGCATTTCTTTCAAACAGCTCGTGGTCGGAGGGGAAAACCTTCCGCGGAGAAAATCTCACGGGCGCGGAATATAACCTCCGTGATTTTGAAAAATGGGTGCGCGTAGAGGCCCGTGACAGTGACGGAAACTACGTCTGGAGCAGCATTATAACGCTTTAAAAAACACTTGACTTTTACCCACCCCCCTGACGTATAATTTGACCATACAGGGAAGAAAGGGGGATTCGGACGATGAAGGAATATAAAGCACCCGAGCTTGAAATCATCGCTATCAATACGCAGGATGTAATCACAAAGAGTGGCGGCATCGGCGGAAGCGCTTCCGACTCCGACGATACAGAATTTTAATTTATATACAAAAACAGAGCTGAGAAAAATCTCAGCTCTGTTTTTTCATCTCTTCGGCAAGGTGAATTTTCTTTCGGATTTTGCGGTGATTGTGATTTCTTTTCCGTTTTTCGGGTGAGTGAAGGATATTTTCGATGCGTGGAGGCCGAGCCTTCCTATCGGGTTTTCAGACGAACCGTATTTCTTATCCCCGACAGCGTGACCGAATATCGCAGATTTTATCATATACAGTTTATCCATTTGAACTTTCTTCCCGATTACCCTTTCATTCATTCCGGGTCATCAGAAAAACGCAACTGCTCCGGAGTTTTTCCCGAAGTCAGTTCCTTAACTATTGCATTATATTTTTCTTCGTTTATATAATACTCCCCGTTATATTTGATTATAAAGTTATAGTTTCCGACGGCAGTCTGATAAACCACATCCTTGTGCAGTTCCCTGTAAACCCATATTCCGCTCTCAAAAAACCATACTGCGCCTTTTTCCTGAAGTTTTTCCATAGGAACATACCCTTTGGGCTTACTATAAACCTCGAGCGGATAATATTGCGAATCATCAATCTCCATGCCGGGCCAAGGTTTTGCCGGCAAACCTTTGTCGCGGCACTTTTCCGCCCAGTCGAGATATGTCATTGTATTACTGTTGTCGCGTTTTGCTTTATCGTTGCCGTTTTCATCCATATCGCAATACAAAACTCTGTTTTTATCCAGGAAACGGCAGATAAGTTTATGGAACAATGCTTCGTCAAGAAGCTTGTCTTCGCCATACCCTTCCGCCTCTTCCTCGCTTACGAGTCCGCGTTTGACGGCATCTTCCATAGTATTTTCCCAAATGACATTTTCTTCAAGACAACGAAGCATAAATGCAAGGCACTCTTTAACGGTAACACTGCGATACGGTGCAAAACATCCGTGTGCCACTCCGTTTGTTACATTATATCCATAATGTCCGCCTATAACATATCCATAGCCCGAACCTCCAACGTCATTATAAGGCGGTTCATCATATGTCGAAAGATCGGAATATTTATATGCACATCTTTCGTTAAAGCCTATTATCCGCATTATCGCTACAATGCAATCAAGGCGGCTTATGTTCTCATAATTAAGCTTTTGAGAATCACCGAAAACATAGTTGAGGGCATTTTCGTGTTTTCCATCCGATGTTGACGCCATAGTTGATACAGAAACCAATATTGCAAGAAACAGAGCTATGATTTTTTTCATTTAATCTCCTCCCTTGTTCTGTAATCCACAGATGAAACGACATATGTGTTTTCCTTGACAGCGTTAGTTTTTCTCTACCTCTTCGGCAAGGTGAATTTTCTTTCGGATTTTGCAGTGATTGTGATTTCTTTTCCGTTTTTCGGGTGAGTGAAGGATATTTTCGATGCGTGGAGGCCGAGCCTTCCTATTGGGTTTTCGGATGAACCGTATTTCTTGTCGCCGACAACGGGATGACCGAGGTCCTTCATATGCACTCTTATCTGATTTTTTCTGCCCGTTCTGAGATTTACGCGGACGAGCGAAAAATCCCCGCTCTCGCGTACTACCTCATATTCCGTTATCGCAAGCTTGCCCGTCTTCCCCGAGAACATAACGTGGACGCGGTTTTCGGAAATGAGACTTTCGCACCTGCCGCTCTTTTTTTCAAATGTCCCTTCGCATATCGCAAGGTATTCGCGTTCGGTTACAAGCTCATTCCAGTCCGCCTGCATAAGCTCGCGTATTTTGGCGTTCTTCGCAAAGACAAGGACACCCGATGTGTCGCGGTCGAGGCGATGGAGAACGAACAAATCACCCTTGCGGTTCTCGCGCAGGATAGAGTATGCACATCGTTCTCTTTCCTTTTCCGTCGCAACGGAGAGAAGCTTTGCAGGCTTATTCACTGCGAGAAAATCCTCATCCTCATAAATTATCTCGATCCCGCGGGTTTCGCGCGTTCCCTCCGCAGTTGTTATCTTCACGGTATCTCCCGCTTTCAACTCGAGGTTGAATTTCGTCGTTACCTTGCCGTTGACGGACACCTGACGGTGTTCAAGATAAGACTTGACCTTTCCGCGCGGAATTTTAGAAAGCTTTTCATATAAAAATTTCAAAAGCTCGCCGCCGTTTTCGGCATTGAGAATAATTTCTTTTTTCATCTTCTTCTGCTCCGATTAACCATTTATTCTAAAAAAATGATACAGAAAATTTTGCGTCTTGTCAAGAAAAGCGAGAAATATTTTCTTGACAAATGTGGTAAACTATATTCGGGTGATTATTCAAATGCTTATAGATTTCCACACACACTGTTTTCCCGATCCGCTTGCTCCGAAGGCGATTCCGCGCCTTTCATATGCGGCGGGCGGACTTTTTCCGAATACGGACGGGACTCTCGGCGGACTTCGCGCCTCGATGAAGAAAAACGGAGTCGATATCTCCGTTGTGATGAACATCGCAACAAATGCCGAGCAGATGAAAAAAGTAAATGATTTTGCGGCAAGCATAAATAACGGTCACGATATTTTTGCATTCGGCTCGGTCTTTCCTTTTTCCCCCGATGCTTTTGACGAGCTTGAAAGGATAAGCTCGCTCGGGCTCCGCGGAATCAAGCTTCATCCCGAGTATCAGGGGTTTTCCGCAGATGACGAGCGACTCTTTCCTCTTTACCGAAAAATTTCCTCGCTCGGTCTTATAACTCTTTTCCACGCAGGTGTTGACTACGGTTTTTCTCCTCCCTACGGCGCAACGCCCGAAAAGCTTGCGGCGGCACTGCGGCATTTTTCCGCGCCCGTTATTGCGGCACACTGGGGCGGAGTCCTCTGCGGTGAAGATGCCCTTAAATATCTCTGCGGGTCCGACATATATTTTGACACTTCCTTCGGCTACGGCACGATGCCAAAATATCTTGCCGAAAAAATTATTGAAAAACACGGCGCATCAAAGCTCGTTTTCGGAAGTGACACACCTTGGCACACGCCTGAAATGGAACTTCGGCTTCTTTCATCACTGGAGCTTTCAGAGTATGAGCTTTCAAAAATCAAGAGCGAAAATGCAAAAAAATTGCTTGGAATATAGAGAAAACGGCATCCTTCGGGTGAAGTAGTCAATACTTTGTAGACACAAAAAAGAAAATAAATTAAGCTGCCTGTTCGAGTCTGTATCGAACAGGCGGTTTTCTTTTAAGTTTACGCATAGGTTTTATGTAATTAAAGTAATAAATAGCGTCATCAATGACCTTTTG
>JAZSHZ010000153.1:0-6099 GCA_045533555.1 Eubacteriales bacterium | reverse complement strand
ACGGATAAATCCGTTCCCGTACCAACCTGCGGGTAAGGCAGAACCCATGTAGGGGACGGCGTCCTCGACGTCCCGTGTCAACCAACCGACCTGTTGGTATGGTAGAAACCCATGTAGGGGAGGGGTTCCATCCCCTCCCGCATTTCCACATAACAAAAAACCGCCACACATTTCAGTGTTGCGGTTTTGGTGCGAGTGATGGGACTTGAACCCATACGTCGATTGACACACGCCCCTCAAACGTGCCTGTCTGCCTATTCCAGCACACTCGCATATCGCTGCCGCTTCTTGCGACAACGTTATTATTATATTCGCTTCGGGTCGAAATGTCAAGAGTTTTTTTGAAATTTTTTGAAAAATATTTTTCGGGTGTAATCGCAGGCCCGTATCCCTTCTTTCAGCCCTTTCGGCGGGACACCACATATGCGTGAAATATTTCGCAATTGTTAATGAAAGTTCTTGAAATGTGAAAGGGCTTGATGTATAATTATAACAACAAATTTCGATATATTCCGAGGAGAACGGATATGAAGCTTCTTGAAGAAAGAATAAGAAGAGACGGCATCGTGCGCGAGGGGAATGTCCTCAAGGTTGACAGCTTCCTCAACCACCAGATAGATGTTGATCTCCTCAATGAGATGGGCAAGGAATGGCTCCGCCTTTTTGAGGGTGAGGGAGTCAACAAGATACTCACTATCGAGGCATCGGGAATCGGCATCGCGTGCATCGCCGCGCAGTATTTCAAGGTCCCCGTCGTTTTCGCAAAGAAAGCCGCTTCGAAGAATATATCCGGCGATGTCTACACGAGTCAGGTCTATTCGTTCACGAAGGATAAATATTATGACATAATGGTCTCAAAGGATTTCCTCTCCGCTGATGACCGCATCCTCATTATAGACGATTTCCTCGCAAAGGGAGCGGCGCTCATCGGTCTTGCCGATATCATAAAGCAGGCGGGAGCGACGGTGGTCGGAGCTGGAATCGCGGTCGAGAAGGCATTTCAGGATGGCGGAGAGCGCGTCAGAAATCTCGGTATCCGCGTCGAGAGCCTTGCCCGCGTTGCCTCGATGTCGGTCGAGGGCGGCGTAGTTTTCGCAGAGTGAAAACGCAAAATTAAGCGTTTCACATAAATTAAGGAGGTCAAACACCATGGCAAAAAGACTTTTAGCAATCATCCTCGCAGCAGTAATGGTATTTGCATTTGCAGCATGCGCAAATACCGACGCACCCGCAGATGTTGAGGGCGGCGAAACAGAAGGAATGGCTCCCATAGCAAAGGAAGACCTTAAGGTCGGCTTTGTCTACATCGGCGACATTCACGATGGCGGCTACACGCAGGCTCACGACAAGGGCAGACTTGCTCTTGAGGCAGAAGGCATCGAATGCATCTATAAGGAAAATATTCCTGAAAGCGCAGAATGCGAAGTTGCCGTCCGCGAGCTTATCGATCAGGGCTGCAATGTCATCTTCACGACGAGCTTCGGCCATATGGACTACACGGAAATCGTCGCAAAGGAATATCCGGAAATCTACTTCAACCACGCAACAGGATATAAGACTCTTCCGAACATGTGCAACTACATGGGTCGCGTTATCGAGTCCCGCTACCTCGCAGGTATCGTTGCAGGTATGAAGACAGAAGCAAATAAGATCGGTTACGTCGCAGCTATGCAGATCCCGGAAGTTATCCGCGGAATCAACGCATTCACACTCGGCGTTCAGTCCGTCAACCCCGATGCAACAGTCGAAGTTGTCTGGACAAACACATGGTATGATCCGGCAGTTGAGAAGCAGGCAGCTCTCACTCTTCTCGATAAGGGATGCGATATTATGGAGCAGCATCAGGACTCTCCCGCTCCGCAGGTCGCTGCAGAAGAGAGAGGCAAGTTCGCTATCGGCTACAACACTCCGACTCCGGACGCAGCTCCGAAGGCATACCTCACAGCTCCGCTCTTCCATTGGGACAAGTTCTATGTTGACTGCGTAAACCGCATCACAGAGGGCACATGGGAGCCGGCAGCATACTGGGAAGGCCTCGCATCCGGTTGGGTTGGTCTTGATGAGCTCTCCGACCTCTGCGCAGAAGGAACTGCAGAGAAGGTTGAGGCTGCAAAGGCTGCAATCATCGATGGCTCGCTCAAGCTCTTCTCGGGCGAAATCAAGGCTCAGGACGGAACAGTCAAGCATCCGGACGGAATGACAGACGAAGAAATCTATAATATGAACTGGTTCATCGAAGGTGTCATCGGCACTATCGGCTAATCGGAAATAATCTTTGAGGGGTTCGGCTTCCCGAACCCCTCTGTTTTAAAAAGCAAAGGAATTTTCCTTTTCTTTTTAAAACATTGAAACCTAAAACGATGAAAGGCGGAGAATAAAATGCCTGATAACAATATCTGCATTGAGCTTTGCGGGATAACGAAAACCTTCGGCACGGTCCGCGCAAACAAAAATGCATCCCTCGATGTCAGAAAAGGCGAAATCCACGCGCTCCTCGGCGAAAACGGCTCGGGAAAGAGCACGCTTATGAACATACTGACGGGAATATATTCGCCCGATGCGGGCTCTGTCAGAATCAACGGAGAGGAAGTCACCTTCACATCGCCCCACGATTCGATCGCCGCGGGCATCGGTATGGTGCATCAGCACTTCAAGCTCGTTGAGGTAATGACTGCCGCGCAGAATATTTCGGCGGGAAGCGAAAAGGGGCTCTTCCGCAACAGGAAGAAGATTGCGGCGAAAATAAAAGCTATCTGCGAAAAATACGGTCTGGATGTCGATCCGGATAAAAAGATATATAATATGTCCGTCGGCGAGAAGCAGACGATCGAGATTCTCAAGATGCTCTATTCGGGCGCGAATATGTTTATCCTCGATGAACCGACCGCCGTTCTCACTCCGCAGGAGACGGAAATTCTCTTCAATATTCTCCGCAATATGAAGAAAAAGGGCTGCGCGATCATAATCATCACGCATAAGCTCAATGAGGTTATGGAGATAAGCGACCGAGTGACAATACTGCGCGATGGCGAGACCGTCGGCGTCGTCAACACGGCGGAAACGAACCCGAAGCAGCTGACAGAGCTTATGGTCGGCAAGAAGGTCGAGCTCGAAATCGTCCGCGAGGAGGCGAGCGTTTCGGAAAAGCCCGTCGTCAGCATTTCCGACCTCCGCTCGAAGAATGAGCTCGGCAGAGAAGTTCTCAAGGGTATGAGCTTCGATGTCTTCGGCGGCGAGATTCTCGGCGTCGCGGGAATCGCGGGAAGCGGGCAGAAAGAGCTTTGCGAGATCATTGCGGGTATGCAGAAGGCGGAAGGCGGAAGCGTCAATTTCCTCGGTGAGGAGATAATCGGCCTTTCTCCGATTGAGATCCTGCGCCGTGGCGTCAGTATGTCCTTCGTTCCCGAGGACAGACTCGGGATGGGTCTCGTCGCGGGGATGGATATAACGAATAATATCCTCCTTCGCTCATATCAGCGCGATTCGGGCATTTTTGTCGACAGAAAGAAGGGCAAGCGTCAGGCGGAAGAAATCGTCGAGCGCTATGACGTCAAGACTCCGTCCGTCAACCACGTTCTCCGAAAGCTTTCGGGCGGAAACATACAGAAGGTCCTTCTCGGCCGCGAGGTCGAGCTTAACCCGAAGCTTCTCATAACGGCATATCCCGTCCGCGGTCTTGATATAAATGCATCCTATAAGATATATGATATACTCAACGATCAGAAGAAATCGGGTGTCGCCGTCCTCTTCATCGGTGAGGATCTCGATGTCCTCCTCGCTTTGTGTGACAGGCTTCTGGTCATGCACGACGGCAAGGTTATGGATATCGTCGACCCGAAGGTGACGACGAAGGAAGACATCGGTCTTCTCATGCTCGGATATAAGAACGGAAAGGAGGAAGAGCCGTGTTCAGAATAGTCAAAAAGGCGGAGCTTTCTCCGCTCAGATCCGTCCTCGCGCAGATTGCGGCAATTATCGCCGCGCTCGTCTTTGCGGGGCTCATCATCTTCCTCATCGGCTATAATCCCTTTGAATTTTTCTCAAAGCTGATTGCAGGCGCGGTCGGAACGAAATATAAGCTTACCGAAACCGTCAAGGTCGCGGTTCCGCTCGTCATACTTTCGCTCGGAACTCTCATAGCATTCAAGATGAAGTTCTGGAATATCGGAGCGGAGGGTCAGCTCTGCATGGGAGCTTTTGCAGCATCGTTTTTTGCGCTCAATCTCCCCGACCTTCCCGCATATCTCCTTCTTCCGATTATGTTCATCGCAGGCTTCGTCTTCGGCGGGCTCTGGGCGCTCATTCCCGCTTTCCTCAAGGTAAAGTTCGGAACGAACGAAACTCTCGTCACGCTTATGCTCAATTATATAGCGCTCAACTGGATTTCATATCTGCAGAACGGCCCGTGGCGCGCGGACGGGCTCACTCCGAAAATTGCGATGTTCTCGGCAAACGGTCAGCTTCCGAAGCTCTTTGGAGTCCATATCGGCTGGATAATCGCGCTTGTCCTCGTTATTCTCGTCCATATTCTCATTTCAAAAACGAAATTCGGCTATGAAATCTCCGTTCTCGGCGAAAGCTCGGCAACAGCGCGATATGCGGGCATCAACGTCAGAAAGGTAACGCTTCTTGCGATTATGCTCTCGGGCGCGCTCTGCGGCGTTGCGGGTATGATCGAGGCATCCGCGGTGCAGAGGACGCTCAACGTCGAGATAACGGGAGGGCTTGGCTTCACTGCCGTTATAACGACATATCTTGCGCGGCTTTCCCCGCCTGCCGTCATCGTCACCTCGGTGCTCTATGCGATTCTCCTCGTCGGAGGAAACACGCTCGACACGATGCTCGGCATTCCGATCTATCTCATATATGCGCTTCAGGCGCTTATAATTCTCTTCGTTCTCGGAAGCGAATTCTTCCTCAATTATAAAATAGTCCTGCGCGGCGGAAAAGGAGGGGCAAAATAATGGAAATGATTCTTATTATGGCGGCATCCCTTCTCCAGACCGTTATGCAGCTCGGAACGCCCGTCCTTTTCGGAACTCTCGGCGGAATACTCGGCGAGAAAGTCGGCAATATGAACCTCGGAATTGAGGGTATGATGCTTCTCGGCGCATCGACGGGCTATCTCGTCGCCTGCAATACGGGAAATCCCTGGCTCGCGGTGCTCGCATCGGGTCTCGCAGGTCTCATCGGCGCGCTCATCTATTCCGTCATAACGGTAACGCTCCGCGGAAATCAGGTCGTCACGGGGCTAGCCCTCGCGACCTTCGGAAGCGGCGCGGCAGGTCTCATCGGAAGCTCCGTCTCGGGAACGAGCGCAAGTCTTCCCGAAAGCGTAACGTCCGTTCTCGGAGTCCATAAGATTCCTTATCTTTCGGATATACCCGTCATCGGAAAGGCGCTTTTTGAGCAGAGTTTCTTCGTCCCCGCCTCGCTCATCTGCGCAGTCGTCCTCTATATTTATTTCAAATATACGAACACGGGTCTCCGCGCGAGAGTCGTCGGCGAAAGCCCTGCGGCGGCGGATGCTTCGGGAATCAACGTCACGCTTCATAAATACGTCCACCTCCTTCTCGGCGGTTTCCTCTGCGGAATCGGCGGCGGATATTATTCGATGTCATTCCTCAAAAACTGGCAACCCGACGTCACGGCCGGCGCAGGCTGGATTTCAATCGTTCTTGTTATCTTCGCAATGTGGAATCCGCTCCGCGCAATCCTCGGCGCATATCTCTTCGGACTTGTCCGAGGACTCACATTCTATGCGCAGGGAGAAATTCATCTGCTCGGGCTTTCCTTCACGATTCACCCCGCATTTCTCGATATGGCGCCCTATCTTGTGACGATAATCGTCCTTCTCTTCATAACGATGAGAAACAAGCGCGAATATCAGGCGCCTGCCTCGCTCGGCAACCCATATTTCAGAGAAAACAGATAAGAAAAGAGAGGCATTTGCTGAAATAGTCAATACTTTGTAGACACAAAAAAGAAAATAAATTAAGCTGCCTGTTCGAGTCTGTATCGAACAGGCGGTTTTCTTTTAAGTTTACGCATAGGTTTTATGTAATTAAAGTAATAAATAGCGTCATCAATGACCTTTTG
>JAZSHZ010000011.1:0-3126 GCA_045533555.1 Eubacteriales bacterium | reverse complement strand
GGAGCGACCTGCTTCAAGAGTACCGCCGTTGATGGTCACCATACCGCCGTCAATCTCAAGTACGTTTCTGTATTTTACACTGCTGTTAAAATATTCGGGCATTCCGGCTCCCGCCGCTTCAGAATATGCAGACTCCATTTTCCCGTAGCAGAAAAGTGTTCCCGAATTGTCGCCGCTTGTGTCCTTGATTATAAGATTTGCTCCCGCAGGAACTTTTATCATAGTGGTTTCTACACCTGTTTCGGCATTGAGTTCAACGGATTTGCCGTTCAGATTTAAGGTTTTTTCACCGCTGCCGAGCGTTATCCAGTAAGAACCTGCATCTTTTACCTGACAAGTGTAAATAATGTCACGGGTAACGATAATACTCTTGTCTCCGTTGCTCGCTAAAATGTTTTTAAAGTCCTCGACTGTGCCGACCTCTATGTATTCCGATTCTGCGGAAACCATCACCGGAACCAATGACAAAATCATTATTAAACTTAATAAAACACACAAAAGTTTTTTCATTGTTGAAATTCCTCCTTATGAGGTTGTGTTATCTTTCAGAAGCAATCATCTGCTCAAACAGTGCTCTGATATCGCTATCCGAAAGCTCTTCATCAAATGCGCCGATCTTAAGTCCGAAAAGGCCTTTGTCTTCTGTGCCTTTATATTCGAAGCCGACAAAGCATTCTTTGTATTCCTCTTCATCCCCGACTTCTTTGAATGTATATCTGATAAGCTTTATGGGTTTACCTTCGAAGCTTGTGCCAAGGTCTGTGATTGTCTCCTCATATGCTGCATATTCTTCTTCGTTTACACCGCCGGCATAATAGTAGTCAACGAAAGGTACGTTGCTGCCGATTGCTTCGTAGTATTTGTAACCCATAATTTCAGCATCCCAGGAATAGTCATCGGCTATCATCGTTACAGCATCGCCTGCATTGAGTGCTTCCTCGGGATCGACCATAAAGGATGCGCCGTCCGGCTTGCGGAGTGTAATGGTTACCTCATCATCTCCATAGATCATATTGATTTTTTCAACTGCATCTTTATTCAATCTGTCTGTGCTGTTGGGACCTGCCTCGATATCCTCTATATTGCATCCCGCAAATGCGAACACCATAATTCCTGCCAATACCAATGCCAATAACTTCTTCATAATAAAAATCCTCATTAATTAATTTTTGATTCTGCTTCGTCTGACGCCCTTGTGTGTGGCAAAGTCGTTTATTTGTGCATCATTTAGTTTATAACGTCACTTGTGTCAACGACGTGTGACGGCTGATATTTAACTACAATATCGCCTTTGGAGGGCAACACTCCCTTTTCTCTGTTAAATACGATTCCGACGTTGTCGCCTTTAACGGTTTTATCCAACGACTTATTAAACATCTGCAAATCTTCTGCAACGCCTATTGCGATAACCTTGCCGTCTCTTATAACAGAAACCTTTTCGCCTTTTTTGAGGATACCGTCAGCAACTTTTCCGATAAGAGTGTTTTTGCCGGATTCCAGAGTCCAATCATCAACAGGCATGGAGAAAGGTCCGTAAACTTCGACGTTTTCTGTCTTGAGTTTTGCTCCCGATGCATCCGTTATTTCGCAGTAAATCTTTTTGCCGAGAAGCGCGTTGTCCTTTTCAATCGAAAGAATAAGGGCCTCGCTTGTTACGTCCTTTGCGAAATCTCCGTTTTCGATTTTTGCAGTATCATTTCTGCTTCCGGTATAGTAATACCACTGATATTTGTATGGAGTCTTTCCACCGTACACCTGAACCTCAAGCTCATATTTTGTGCCATATTCTTCCGCCTCTGAACCTTCAGGCTGTTTGTGGATGGTAAGAGGTGTGTCCAGAATGTACTCCTGACTTCCGCCGTCAAAAGGTTTCGTCGGAGTCACGGTGACTTCGGTATCGGAAACAACTTCCTGTATGGGTGTTTTTTCCGTAACTTCGGGAGTTTCCGGAGGAATTACTATCGGCTCTTCTTCAGTCGCCTCCGTTTTATTCTTCTCAACCTCCGGACTTTCTTCGGTTCCTTCATTATCAATTGAATTTTCAGCCATATTAAACTTTTGTCTTGTCATTTTGTCCATCATTCTCGTGATGATGGTTGCAACCTCTGCGCGAGTTATGTTTGCCTTGGGGTTGAGTTCATGCTTTTCGTTGACGCCCGCAAGTATCCCTGCGCGGTAAAGCATATAAATCTCTTTTGCATACATACTTCCGCTGCTATAATCAGGAATCGAGTCGTTTGGCACATTGTTTATCGGCTCAAACTCTTCCTCGGGAAGCGCGTGTGCAAAAATTTTGAGAAATTCTTCTCTTGTTGAAACCACGGTGTAATTATAGTTTGCAAACTTCGAGATGATTTCCTTCTCAAAGCAGTAATCAACATATGTCTGATACCAGGGATTTCCGTTCTTCAAGGTAACTGCCTTGTTGAAATAGTATTCATTCATACAAGCGGCAAGCTTCATTATCTCAGCATATGTGATAAGATCGTTGGGCGCGAATTTGTCGGGTGCTTTGCCGTTTACAAGCCCCATATCAACAGCTGTTGCGACATCATTATAATACCATGCATTCGGAGCAACATCTGCAAAGGGATTTATTAATTCATCATGCCCGCAAACCGTGCACTTGCCATCTTTGAAGGTGTGCTCACCAACATCAAAAAGCTCAAAACAGATCGTGCATTCTTTATAGTGGCATACTGCATTCGCCATTTCCATAAGCTCGTGCTCGTGCGGTCCAACGTCTTTCTTTCCATCGCCTTCGGCAGCGTATACTGCTGCCAATGAAGACATAACCATCATAAGTGCAAGGAGAAGCGCTAATATTTTTTTCATTGTTTTTTTACCCCTTTTCTTTGTTTTTTATAGTTATGGCATTATAACTATCACATTGTCTTTTGAGCCTGATTTGTCAAAGCTCACATTCGGATCGCTTGAGATGATTATATAAGCTTCCTTGCTCGTTACCTTTCTTCCCGTAGCATCCGTTACTGTGCAACGGAACTTGCAATCTGAATTCATTTTGTTATCGTCAACAAGGACTGTTAATGTATCGGTGTTTTCACCTTCTGCCCACTCATAGTCCTTGTAAACATTAAGATATCCGCCGTCAAGAATTTCGGTCGG
>JAZSHZ010000231.1:0-28520 GCA_045533555.1 Eubacteriales bacterium | reverse complement strand
CCTCCGACTTGACAGCACCTGCGGAAAAATCTCCTACTCGGGCCTTATGGTCAATATTATACTTTCTTATCTCCCTGTTAATCTCCAGCAAAATTTTCGCCAAATCCATATCCGCATTATGCTGAGAAAACTTTATCCGTTCTATATTTGCAATTGCAATTTCAGATACCTCAGCTGCGGGGCTTGGATTTGGATATTTCCCTTGCTCTTTATCTCTGGATACTCCATCAAAAACCGCATACAAACCCAATCCGTCATTAAAAAAAAGTAAATCTTCATTTGGTTTGTCCGTTGAAATGTTGTTTTTCACGGAACTGTTTTTTGATACTAACATTCTGGCCCCCCTTTTTGCCTTCATATTCTACCTGCAATATATGAGGTGCGAACCAATACGTACGCATATTTAAATATATTCTACCACAATTTATCTTTTCAGTCAATTTCTTAAAAATATTTGTATTTTGATGTGAAATATGATATACTACATATGTATATATGATTTTAATGACAAGGAGAGAATAAATTATGTCAAATGCAGTTTCTTTGAAGACACGTGAATTTGATGCAAAAATAAAGAACAACAGCGGAGTCTGCCTCGTTGATTTCTGGGCTGACTGGTGCGGTCCCTGCAGAATGCTCGCACCCGTCGTCGATGAGATCGCGGCTGATTTCGCGGGCAAGGCAGAGATATATAAGGTAAATGTCGATGAAGAGGGCGAGATTGCAATGAAGTTCGGAATTATGTCCATTCCGACGCTCATCGTCTTCAAGGGCGGCGAGGTTTTCGATAAGATCGTCGGCGTTGTTCCGAAGGAGAAGATTGCATCCGTTCTCGAGAGCGCAATCGGCTGAATCTCAATTATTTGGGGGTATTGTTAATGGATACGGCAGAAAGACAGGCTTTCCGCAAATCGTTCCTTGGCGGTTTTTCGAAAAAGGACGTCAATAAATATATCGAGGAGACGACGCTCAACTATGAGGAAAAGCTCCGCCTCACCGAGGAAAAATTCCTCGATGCGGATAAGGAGAGGGAAGAGCTTTCCGCAAAGCTTCGCGAGGCTGAGGAAAAGCTTGAGGATATCTCCCCGAAATACGATGACCTTCTCGCAAAGGTTGCGGAGCTTGAATCGGCTCTCGCCGCAAAGAACGAGGAGCTTGCGGAAAAGACTGACCTTCTCGCAAAGAGCGAGGAGAAATCGCAGGAGATGAGCGAAAGAATCGCCATCCTCACCGAGATCAAGGATGAATATGTCTCAAGAAAGGCAGAGCTTGCCGAAATCGAGCTTTCCGCGCGGGTCCGCGCAAACGGGATCATAACGGATGCCGAAGAGGCTTCCGAGGAAAAGCGCAAGGCAGTCGATGCCGAGCTTGAGGAAAAGAAAGCGGATTTTGACCGCGAGATCGGTAATGCCCGCCGTGATACCGGCGATGTTATAGACGGCGTCAGCAGTATGGTACATAATCTCCGCCTCGATATAGACGGTATGGGTGATCGCATCAATGCGATAACGGATTCCGTCCGTGACAGTATCTCATCGCTCTTCGATGCGGTCTGCGATGCGCAGGATAAGGTCGATGGTATCCGCTCAAGCCTTGATTCCGTCGAAGAATAAATTATCGGAAAGGATTTTTCAGAAGTGGCTTCCATCAAAGTTTCGACAGACGAGCTTCTGTCTGTTATACCAAAGCTTCGCGCGGGCGATTCCGTCCTCCTTTCGGGGACTATTTATACGGCGCGCGATGCGGCGCATAAGCGCATTTTCGAGCTTCTCGATAAAGGAGAGGAGCTTCCCTTTGAGCTTTCGGGCGCGGTCATCTATTATGCCGGCCCCACACCCGGAAAGGACGGCGCACCCGTCGGTGCCTGCGGGCCGACGACGAGCGGCAGAATGGATGGGTTTGCACCCCGCCTTCTCGACCTCGGTCTCTCCTGTATGATAGGAAAGGGCGAGCGCGACGGCAATGTCTGCGATGCGATAACGCGAAACGGCGCGGTGTATCTCTGCGCTGTCGGCGGAGCGGGTGCTCTCGTCGCAAAATCCATCAAGAGTGCGGATGTCATCGCATTCCCCGAGCTCGGTTGCGAATCCGTCAAGCGAATGACCGTTGAGGATATGCCTTGCACTGTCGCGATAGACAGCGTCGGCGGCAATCTCTTCCTCACCGAGCGCGAAAAATATAAGCAGAACTAAAATCAAAACCACGCCGCTGAGGCGTGGTTTTAGCATGTCGATAAACTTATCGACACATCCGCGTCAGGCGTTCAGTGTTCTGATGAGGCTGACGGTCTCATTGACGAGAATATCGTCGGCGCCTTTCCTGATGGGAGTGCTCGTCGCCTCATAGCCGCCCTCCTCATAGATATTGCCCGTCGGGAAATATATCTCTCCGCCGTTCGTGAGAGCGAGCGGCATCGTCATCACAAACGGCGAATCCGCAATGATGCGCTTTCCTATCTCGCAGAAGGGCTCGCCCGGAAGCGCGGCGAGAACAACCTCACCTATGCGGAGCACAGTGAGCTCAAATTCATATTCATCGGGGCCGTTTTCGAGCCGCACGATGCGTATCGCCTCGGCAGCCATCGTCATCGGGCTCATTCCGCGGCGGACTTCGATTTCGTCCGCTCTTCCCGCGCGGTAAAGCTCAACAATGCGCTTTGCCTCGGGGAGTCTTTCGTTTTCACGGTTGGTCGGAATGAAGACTTTTTTCTGCGCGAATGCGATGTTCTCCACAGGCATTTTCTTCGTCTTTCC
The DNA here is from genome assembly GCA_045533555.1 of Eubacteriales bacterium. Lineage (GTDB taxonomy): Bacteria > Bacillota > Clostridia > Oscillospirales > JAAYXM01 > SIG480. The sequence goes on along the minus strand of JAZSHZ010000231.1, from coordinate 25,767 downwards.
GATGATGCCGAGAACTGCGCCCGCAAGCGTTCTTCCGAGATCGAGCGGAGCTTCGAAGCCGTCAGGCCTTTCAAGGTTGTTTATGTCGCGCGTGTTGACATCGCCCTCCGCGCCCTGAAGGAAGACGCATTTTGTGTTCGGAACTGCCGATTCGACGGTGCTTCTGAGTATTCCCGCAAGGTCTGCGCTTATGATCTCGCCGCCGATCGTGTCCTGATGGACGCCGAAATGGACGGCAAAAATATCATCCTTGCCCTCGCGCTCGATTTTGAGAAGATTGACTGTGTTATTGACCTCCGAGAGCGGATAAAGAACGTTTGCGATATCGCGCGGATTGGTCTGCACGCTGCCGTCGCGCATTCTGAAAAGGCGGATGAAAGCGATTCTGTCGACCTTTCCGCTACCGATTGAGAGCTCTGCGGGGGATGCATCCGCAAAGGCGAGAGCCGCCGCATCGCGGAGCATCGTTCCGAGCCATTCGTCATACTGCGCATTACTCGGGACTCCCGAGGATTCATCGAAGCCGACGATAGGCCCCGTATGAGTATGCGAGCAATTGAAGATGATCGCCTCGCGCGGAATTTTGCAATATTCCGAAATAATTTCCTTATAGCGGTCTGCATAATCCTGATTCTTGAGCCCGCAGAGATCGAGCGCAATGACCACCGCGCGATTCTCCCCGTCGTCAAATGCGATGGCGCTCGCGAAGAGCTCATCGTGGACTCCCTTTGCATAGCGCGGCTCAAAATATCCCGACATCGGTGTGCCGAGCGGCGGGGTTATGATTTTTCTCGCAAATCCGACCTTTATCATTTTTAATATTCCTCCCTACGGCGCGAAAAACACATTTTTGCCCGATATATATTTTTTTATTCCGAATGACCTTTCTATCGCGTCATATGAATCGCGGGTCTGACCTTCAAAAACAGTCCTGCCGCCATCCGATATCGCAATCCTGTCCGCATAGCGCACTGCGGCATTGATATCGTGCATAACGATGAGTATGCCCGCCTTCTCCCCGAGGCGGGAGAGCACTGTCATAAAATGATGCTCAAACGATGCATCCATATGCGCGCAGGGCTCATCGAGAATGATATACGGCGTCTCACGCGCAAGCGTCATCGCAAGATAGGCGCGGCGGAGCTCACCGCCCGAAAGCTCATCGAGAAAGCGATTCCGAAGCTTTCCGATCTCAAGCATTTCCAATATCGGGTCATTTTCCTTCTCCGCAAAAAAGGCGCGATAAGGGTCTCTTCCGAAGGAGATAAGCTCGGAGACGGTTATGTGCGGTCTTTCGAGCAGCTGCGGAAGAAACGAAATGAGCTTTGCCCGCTCCTTTCGCGAAAGACGGGCGAGATTTTCGCCCTCGCAGAGAATCTCTCCGCCGTGGCGAAGAGATCCGTTTATGCATTCGCATAATGTTGATTTGCCGCAACCGTTTTTGCCTATGAGAGCAATTATCTCCCCACGGCGTACCGTGAGAGATGCGCCGGAAAGTATTTCTCTTTTTCCGCGCTCCGCAGTTATGTTTTTAAGCTCAAGCATTTTTCCGCCTCCTCATAAGCAATATAAGGAAAAACGGCGCGCCGATCGCCGCGAGGCATATCCCCACGGGCAGCTCCGTCGGCGCAAGAATGATTCTGCCGAAGGTATCCGCTGCCGCAACGAGTGCGCCGCCGATGAGAGGCGCGGCAAGAAGCTCGCGCACAGTGTTCTCGCCGACGGATCTCCGCGCAATATGGGGGACGATGAGCCCCACGAAGCCAAGAAGCCCCGCAAAGCTGACCGCCGCCGCGGCGGATGCCGAGGCAAGGACGAGCGAAAGCGCGCGGACTGCGCGGACATTTATTCCGAGAGAGGCGGAAACTCCGTCACCGAGGCAAAGTGTATTTATCCTCGGCGCGAGCGAAAGTGCGGCAATATATGAGATGAGAATGAAGGCAAAGGGCAGAATGAGCCGATTCGCCGCAATTCCCGCAAGACCTCCGATCGAGAAATAGTTATAGACGGAGACGACATCCGTATCAACGAGCGAGACTGCGGAGATCCCCGCATTCAGAAGCGCCGTCAGCGCCATTCCGCCGAGAATTACCGTCGCCTTTCCTCCGCCGAGGCGCGAGGATACCGAGATTATCAGGAGCGTCGCCAAAAGCGCACCGAGAAACGCCGCGGGTGCGGCGAGCGCAGTCGCTCCCGGAAAGAAGGCAAGCATCAGGATGACGGCAAAGCCCGCTCCCGAATTTACTCCGATGATATTCGGGCTTGCAAGGTCATTCCGCGTGACGCTCTGCAAAAGCACGCCCGAGACGGAAAGCCCCCATCCCGAAAGAAGCGCGGCGAGAAGCCGCGGGAGTCGGACAGCGCGCACGATTGCGGAGCCCGCTCCTTCTCCCGAAAAAAGCCCCGCAAACACCTCTGCGGGCGAAAGTCTCGCGCTACCGAGAAGCAGAGATGCGGCAGCGCAAGCAATGAGCACTGCCGCCATGACCGCATATTTTATGTTGAAGCTTTTTTTATTCATAGCCGTTTATAAAATCCACCAAAAAATCATATGCCTCGCCCCAACGGGCATTCGGCTTATAATGGAACAGCTCCTTGGGGAGAAAGACATATTTTTTATCCTTCACCGCCGAAAGCGTCTTCCATTCGGGGCGGGAGAACATTTCTTCGATATTGCGCTTTGCCGCGTCTTCATCGCCCATCGTCGAGATGAGAATGAAATCGGGGTCGCGCAATATTATTTCCTCAATGCTCAATGAATCCACGATAATCGGCGCATCATCCGCAATGTTTCCGACGGAAAGCTCCGTCATCATTCTTGCGGCAAAATGCTCCTCACTCGTCTTTGCCTTGACGGAGGATGAAGTCGACCCCGCGCGGAGGAAGAGCGCGCTCTTTCCGTCATCGCGCGCCATTTCACGCATAAGCCAGACTTGCGTTGCGACTTCCGTTCCGTATTTTTCATAAGCCGTTGTGTTTTCGTTTATCTCGCAGAAAAGCGAGAGGACGCGGAGATAATCCTCAAAGCTCTCGATTCTGAAGCAGGCGCTCGGAGTGCCTGTGTCCTCAAGGAGAAGCGCCGCTTCATATTGCGCCGCGATATCCGCCGAGCAGATGACGAAATCGGGCTTTGCGTTGATTAAAAGCTCCGTGTTTATCGCCTTTCCCGCGCCAAGATCGACGAGGACTGCCTCAGCTGCCGCAAACCCGCGCGAGACCGCCTCACCGACGGTTATGTCGACCTTTCCGCCCGAAAGAGTCCATACCTCCGCAAGGGAGGACATCAGAACGGCGATCCTCTGCGGCTTTGAATAAAGCGTTATTTCTCTTCCCGCATCGTCCGTAAAGGATTTATATTCCGGAACCGTGACGAGCCGCGTCGCGCAAGCGGAGAGGAGAAGCATTGCCGCGAGGGAAAGGGCGATGATCCGTATTCTATTTTTTAAGAAGCTTATCTTCGACATAGTCAAAACCGAGCCTTTCGATCGTATCCGCAAAGCGCTCACCCGCAATTCCCTCATCACGGAAGAAACAGATGCACCTCTCGACGACATCGAGAACCTCCTCGCGCGAGGTGAAAATCTTGCCGAGTGCGCGGCCGCGCGCAACCTTTTTCCCCCAGCGTCCGCCGATATATATGCGGCAACCGTCGGTATAGCCTTCAAATGCTCCGAAGGGACATTTCTTTATGCATCTTCCGCAGTTGTTGCAGACGGAATCATCCTTCGTTATCTTGCCGTTTTCAACGCGTGCCGTCTTCATCGGGCAGGCGGCTTCAACCGCGCATTTCTTGCATCCGCGGCACTTGTCATAATCAATATCCGGAACACGCTGACCGATGATTCCGAGATCGTTTATGTCGGGCTTGACGCAGTTGTTCGGACAGCCGCCGACACCTATCTTGAACTTGTGCGGAAGCTTTACATCGTGGTAGCCCTTATAGAAGCGCTCGTGGATTTCCTCCGAGAGCGAGAACGTGTCGATAAGTCCGTATTGGCAGGTTGTTCCCTTGCAGGACACAACGGGTCGAACCTTCGGGCCCGTTCCGCCCGTCTCAAGCCCGAAGCCTGCGAGGAATTCGCGCATAGGCTCGATATTTGCAAACGGAACCGACTGAATCTCAATCGTGAGTCGCGAGGTCATCGCAAGCTCACCCGAGCCGAAGCGGCGCGCCGCCTCTGCAATTGCCGCCGCCTCATCAGAGGTTATCTTTCCGTTTTTCGTTATGACACGCGCATTGAAGCAATCGCTTGTCTTCTTATCTCTCAAAAAGCCGAGTCCCTTGACTCTTGCAACCTCTTCGGGGGCAACGGTGCAAAGCGCATCTCCGATATAGTTTGATTTCATAATCTTTTCCTCCCCGGATTATTATATTTTGATGATAACATTTTAGGAAAGCCCTGTCAATATTACATTTGCAAAAATGCCGCAAATAAAAAATACCGAATGCAAATTGCATCCGGTATTTTTATATGTATCAATTAGCCGAGGTACTTGACGAGCGTTGCGCGGACTGCGCCCGGGCCTGCTATCATTTCTGCGAGCATTCCTTCGACCTTGTCTGCGAGACCGACCTTCTTAAGGTCAATGCCGAAGAGCGTGTCGTTTGTGAGGATTGCGTCGATGTTGCCCTTGACGGAAGACGGATCGCCGAACTTTACGTTTGCGAGCTGCTTCTGCATCGTCTCGAGCATCGGATCGGGTGAGCAATCGAATGCGTTGCCGTTATCGTCAATTGCGAGGACATAGCGGAGCCAGCCTGCAAGTGCGAGCGGGATGAATGTGAGCGTTGTCTGGTCGAGATCCTCGCGAGCGATATAGCTCTTGATCGTCTCGCCGAAGCGGATAGCAACCTTCTGCGATGTATCGCAAGCGATGCGCTGCGGTGTGTCCGGAACGAAGGGGTTCGGAAGTCTCTTCTCAATGACTTCGTCGATAAATGCCTTCGGGGAGAGGATCTTCGGGTCAACAACGACCGGGAGACCTTCCTCATAACCGACCTTCTTGACGAGGGCGGAGAGCTGCGGATCCTTCATTTCGTTTGCGATCGTATCAAAGCCGAGAACGCAACCGTAAACTGCGAGGCAGGTATGGAGCGGGTTGAGGCAGGTTGTGACCTTCATTGTCTCAGTGTTGTTGACAGTGTCGCGGTCTGTGAGGAAGACACCTGCCTTCTCGAGCGGCGGGCGGCCGTTCGGGAAGCGGTCCTCGATGACGAGGTACTGCGGCTCTTCTGCGTTAACGAACGGAGCAACGAATGTGTTCTTCGGGGTTATCTTCGGAGCCATATCCTCGATGTTTGCAGCAGCGAGAGCATCCTCGACGACCTTTGCCGGGCGCGGAGTGATCTTATCGATCATCGACCACGGGAAGGAAACATTCTTTTCATCAGTTACCCAAGCGACGAACTCATCGGAAAGGAAGCCATTTTCCTTCCACTTCTCAACAACAGTCATAACGGAAGCGCGGAGCTTCTCGCCGTTGTGTGAGCAGTTATCCATCGAAACGACTGCGATCGGAGCGCGGCATGCGTTGAAGCGCTCGAGAAGGAAAGCAGCCGTGCGGCTCATAGCGTGTGAGCAGTTCTCGGGGCCGTTCTTGAAGTCAGCCTCAACAAACGGGAAGAATTCGCCCTGAATGTTGCGGAGAGCATAGCCCTTCTCCGTGATGGTGTAGGAAACCATCTGGAGGCTCGGGTTGCGGAAAATCTTCTTGAGCTTCTCGACATCGTCCGGATATGCTGCGCCTGCGCAGAGACCCTCGGAGATGGAAGCGACAACTTCCTTCTTCATCGTGCCGTCGGGCATGAGAAGAACGAGCATTGTCATTGCGTCATACGGACGGTAGATCATATCGATGTTATCGAAGTCGAAAGTATCGGGTGCGACGATACCGCCCTTGACATGGCCTTCATTGAGAAGGTCGTGCTGAAGCTTTGCAACAAATCCGCGGAAGATGTTGCCTGCACCGAAGTGAACCCATGTCGGATTCTTTTCGGTCTCTTCTGCCATAGCCTTCCAGTCATATTTCGGAAGTGTTACGCCGGCAGCTTCCCAAGCTGCCTTGTCCTGAAGTCCGTTATAATTGAGCTTCATTTAATATTCCTCCTTAGATTTAAAGCAGAGTTTTCCTCTGCACATATTCTAACATTATAAATCATACCACAAACGGCCGTAAATGTCCATAAAAATTAAAAAAATAACAGAAATGCGTAACGCGGAGCGAGAACACAAAAATTATTCAATATTCGTTAATTACTGTTCCGCAGGGTCGGGGGCACTGCCCTGCCCGCAAATCCGTGCGCAGTTATTCCGGATTGAAAAAAGCTCACCGGAGTGAGCTTTTTTGTTATATATTGAGTCTTCCGAATGCGCTGAGGACGGACGAAACGAGGATGAGAACGATGCATATCGGAGCAATGTATTTGATGATTGCCGCAAAGAGCTTCTTTCTCTTGAATTCGCCGTTGAGCTCAACCTCTTCGATGACCGCCTGCGGCTTAATGACATAGCCGACGAAGATGCAGGTGAAGAATGCAACGATCGGCATAAGAACGCTGTTGCTTATGAAATCGAAGAAATCGAGGAACTGCATTCCGATGACGGTGACCTCCGCGAGCGGACCGTAGCCAAGCGAGGAGAGAGCACCGAGAAGGAGCGAGAAGATGAAGACGATGAGACAAGCTGTTTTTCTTCCGAGCTTTATCTTATCGCAGACGATTGAAACGACCGTCTCAAAGAGTGAAATCGAGCTTGTGAGCGCCGCGAAAAGAACGAGGATGAAGAAGAGAATTCCGATATACGTTCCGAGCGGCATCTTCTCGAATATCTGCGGAAGAGCAACGAACATAAGGCTCGGACCCTTGCCGACGTCTCCACCCATAAATGCGAATGCCGCGGGGATAATCATAAGACCTGCAAGGAAAGCGATCGACGTGTCGAAAATCTCAATCTGAGCAACGGAGGAAGCGAGGTTCGTGTCCTTCTTCATATATGAGCCGTAGGTAATCATAATGCCCATTGCGAGAGACATCGAATAGAAGAGCTGACCCATTGCCGCAAGAACCGTCTTTACCGAGAACGCGCTGAAATCGGGGAGAAGATAATATTTGACACCATCAATTGCGCCCGGAAGGAAGAGCGCAAAGATTGCGATAAAAAGAGTGAGGATGACGAGAATCGGCATCATAATCTTCGACACTCTTTCGACGCCCTTTTCAACTCCGAAGAGAACAACGAGCGCGGTTATCGCAATGAAGATTGCAAACCAGAAAAGAGGTTCGCCCGTCGCACCGATGAAGCCTTCGAAATAGCCGTCTCCCGCCGCGGCAAGAGCTTCGCCGCTCATAAACGCCCAGAGATATTTCATAACCCAACCGCCGATGACGGAATAGTAGGGAAGGATTATCGCGGGAACGATTGCGGCAAGCCAACCGACGAATGCAAATCTCTTATCTAGAACCTTGAAAGCACCGATTGCGGAAAGCCCCGTCTTTCTGCCGATAGCGATTTCCGCTATCATGAGAGCGAAGCCGAATGTGAGCGCGAGAATTATATAGACAAGGAGGAAAATGCCTCCGCCATATTCCGCCGCAAGATACGGAAAACGCCAGATATTGCCGAGACCAACGGCAGAGCCTGCCGCCGCAAGGACAAATCCGAGCTTTCCGGTGAAATTACTTCTGTTTTCCATTTAAAGATCACCTCATAAAAGTTTATATTCTATTGTAACATAAAAACGGCGAGATAACAAGAATAAATTTCGCATCATTGATATCCGTCTGCGGTTTGATTGCGGAAATGCGGGACGTCGAGGACGCCGTCCCCTACATGGGTTTGTGCAAGCCTTGTCATTTTACCTCGCAAGGAACGACCTGCGTGTCGTTCCGCAATCCCAATCGTTTTCGCAGAGCGAAAACACCTCAATTCTGCATTTTGCATTCTGCATTTTGCATTAAAAAAAGGATGGGAATCCCCATCCTTTTATCTTATCTGTTGTTACCGAGATAGAAAACCGCGAGCGTTCCGGGGCCCGAATGCGCGCCGATGACGGGGCCGACATACGTTATGACCTCGACATTTGCGCCCTCCGCTTCAAGAAGCGCCGCCATCGCGGCGACATCTTCATCGCAATCACCGTGGGAGATGAAGACCGTTCCGTTCTTATCAAGGGCAAGCTCCTTATATTTATCGGCAATCATACGGAGCGCCGCTTTTCTTCCTCTGACCTTTTCGACGGCGACGAGATGGCCCTCATCGTCAACGTGGAGAACGGGCTTTATGCTGAGCATACCGCCGAAGAATGCCGCAGTCGGGCTGATTCTTCCGCCGCGCTTTAAATATTTGAGATCATCGACAGTAAACCAATGGCAGAGCTGCGGAATTTTTTCCTTTGCAAATCTCGCGCATTCCTCGATCGTCGCCCCCGATGCCTTCTTATCGACCGCAAGCTTCAGAAGAAGACCTTCACCTGCGCTTGCGCAGAGCGTGTCTATAACGATGACGCGGTTTTCAAAATTCTCCTCAAGGAGCTCCTCCGCGGCAAGTCTGCCCGCGTTATAAGTGTTGCTGAGCCCTGAAGAAAACCCGAGATAGAGAACATCGCGCCCATTCTCAAGCTCGGTGCGGAATGCATCCTTGAAGGTCTCGATGTTTATCGCCGAGGTCTTGCAGCTCTCGCCCTCGCGCATCTTTTCATAAAACTCCTTGGGAGTTATTTCCTCGTTTTTATATTCCCTATCCTCGCTTGCGAAGCGTAAAGTCAGGCTCACGGCGCGCACTCCCCATTTTTCAAGAAGCGCGGCGTCGATATCGCAAGCCGAGTCTGTCATGATAATAAAGTCGTTCATAATAATGTCCTCCGTTTGTTTTTTCCGTCTCCCATTCTATCGGAAACCTGCCTTTTTTTCAACCTACACCGCAAAAACGCGCCGTAGAGCTTCCGATCCGCAACTCTACCGACGGTAGAATTAACAAAATTTTCGTTGTTTTGACAAGGTTTTTATGATATAATGGGTCTACAAAAATTTTCAAGAGGTAGCATATGGAAGATTTGAAGCTCATTATTGCAAAGAACATAGCGACGCTTCGCAAGGAATGCGAAATGACGCAATTTGAGCTTGCCGAAAAGCTTAATTATTCGGATAAGGCAATTTCAAAATGGGAAAGAGGAGAATCCATCCCGGATGTGACTGTCCTCAAGCAGATCGCGGCTCTTTTCTCCGTCACGGTCGATTATCTTCTTGAGGCGGAGCATCCGCAAAAGAAAAAGCTCGTCGATTTCAGCAGAATAAAAAAGCTCAACCGCGGCTTTATAACCGGCATGAGCATAGTCCTCGTCTGGCTCATCACTCTCATACTTTTTGTTATAGGCGATATTTTCAAGGATTATACTCTCGGCAAGCATTATATCGTTTTTCTTTTCGCGGTTCCCGTTTCAATCATCGTCTGGCTCGTTATGAATTCCGTCTGGTTCAATGCGCGGCGCAATTTTCTCATCGTCTCGCTCCTTACCTGGAGCGCACTTGTGACATTGCATCTCTCAATATTGATCTTCACGGGCTTCAATCTTTATAAGGTATATCTCCTCGGTATTCCCGCACAGGTTATAATCATATTATGGTCAAAAATCAAGACGAAAAAACCGCAGAGATAAAAGCTCTGCGGTTTTGCGATTTGATTTTTTCGTTATGATGCGAAAATGCGGGACGTCGAGGACGCCGTCCCCTACATGGGTTGTACAAGCCTTGTCATTCCGCTCCGCTTCAGTCGAGATGACATATGTGTCGTTCCGTAAATCCCAATCGTTTTCGCAAAGCGAAAACACCTCAATTCTGCATTCTGCACTCTGCATTTTGCATTAAAAAAAGAGGCGATCGCCTCTTTTTTGAATTTATCCTATTCTTTTTCCGACGTTCTGGAGAACGGAGAGGAGCGACTGAATGAGCGAGGGATATTCCTTTGAAATATATTCCTGCGAAAGCTTCGGAAGCTCCGTTGCATTATCCTCGCCGATGCCCTCTGCCTCCGCCTTGATATTCGCGCTCGTGAGCGCAAGCTCCGCGTTTGCAAGCTCGGGCCAGAGCTTTTCATTGACGGAGAAGAAGCTCTCGCTGTTTTCGCCCTTTGCCGTCCATAGAGTTCTGAAGACTTTATATACCGCGATGTTGAAGAATGCGGCAGTCTCCCCTATGAGCTTCTTGTTCTTCGATTTGCCGACGATATCGAAAATAATGCTGAGAGAATTGAAAATGAGCTTTTTATTGAGCGTCGCCATCATGCTTCCGCGAAGAACATTATCCTTATCCTGAGAGCTGTCCGGAAGATCCTCTGCGGTTATCGTATAATCCTCGCGCGACATCGTCCTCCCGAGGAGAAAATCCGTCGATACCTTGTAATAATCCGCAATCTTTGCGACGAACTCAAGACCGGGCTCACGGAGACCGTTTTCATAATGAGAGAGAACCGCCTGCGAAACGCCGAGCTCCTTTGCGACCTTTCTCTGGCTGAGATTCTTCTCCTTGCGAAGGAGAGAAATCGTTCTCGGGAAATTCATATTCATCTTAACTCACACCCCAATTTTTTTGAACAACTCGTATATTATATACCATATAATACGGTTTGTAAAGTAAAATATTTGAATTTTTTGAATATTTATGATAGAATACACTATATTGAGGAAGTGAAAAATATGACAACAAAATGTGGTTTGCTCGGTGAAAGACTCGGGCACAGCTATTCAAAACAGATCCACGCATCCATCGCGCCATATGAATATGATCTCTATGCCGTTTCGCGTGAGGATGCCGAAAGGATGATACGCGGCGGGGAGTTTCTCGGCCTTAACGTAACGATTCCTTATAAGGAGCTTGCATATTCGCTCTGCGATGAGCTTGATGAGTTTGCAAAGGAGGCAAAAAGCGTCAACACCGTTATATGGGAAGGCGGAAGAATTTGCGGACATAACACCGATGTCTTCGGCTTCATCTCGATGGTCCGTCGCGCAGAAATCTCCTTTGAGGGCAAAAACATCCTCATTCTCGGAAGCGGAGGAACATCGAAGACGGCGCAGGTCGCGGCAAAGGCGATGGGCGCGGCAAAGATATCCGTCTGCTCAAGGCAGGGCGAGGTAAACTATGAAAACGTCACCTCCCTCTCGGACACGGAGATCATCGTCAACACGACGCCTGTCGGTATGTATCCGAAAAACGGCGCATCTCCCGTCAGCCTTGCGGATTTCCCGAATTGCGAGGGAGTCATCGATGTTATCTATAACCCCGAAAAGACGGCGCTCATCCTCGAAGCGGAATCGCGCGGAATAAGAAATACGAGCGGGCTCTATATGCTTGCGGCGCAGGCGTTCCGCGCATCGGAGATATTTCAGAGAAAAGCTCTTCCTGCGGAGCTTATCGAAAAGGCTTTCGATGAAGTCGCCCGCGAAATGAGAAACATCATCCTCATCGGGATGCCCGGAAGTGGAAAGAGCAGCATCGGCGCGCTCGTTGCCGAAAAGCTCGGCAGAGAATTTATCGACACGGACGAGGAGATCGAAAAGAAATACGGCGCACCGCGCGATATAATAAATTCGGAGGGCGAGGCAAAATTCCGCGATATTGAGACGGAAATCCTCTCGGAGGTCGCAAAGCGGAGCGGCACCGTCATCTCAACGGGCGGCGGCATAGTCGAAAGAGAATGCAACAAGACCATTCTTTCCCAGAACGGAAAAATCTTTCTCATAAAGCGCGAGCTTGAAAAGCTTGCGACGGAGGGCCGCCCGCTCTCAAATGACATCACCGCGCTCTATGAGAGAAGGCGCGCGAAATATGATTATTTCGCCGACGCCGAAATCGAAAACAACTCCACACCCGAAGCCGCGGCAGAGAAAATTTTTTCATATATATTATAAAAAGCGCAACTTTTGCCTTGAAATCCCATTGAAATGGTGATATTATAACTATATATTAAAATGGAGGAAAAGCAAATGAAAAGAATACTTTCAATAATCCTCGCACTTGCGCTTATCGTAAGCCTCGTGCCTGCAGTATTCGCGGCGGGTGAAGAGGACTACATCCGTTATCTTATCAGCGCGAACAGCCTCAGCACGGCGAATTTCGTCGGAGAGCATCCGATTCCCATGGAGAACGGAATGCTTCTCAACACTTCCAAGGCGTATGATACGGCAACGGGTACGATTTCCCTTGCAACTGCTGCACCGACAGTGCAGAATGTTATCAAGTTTCTTCAGGGCTCAATCAAGGGCGGAACGTCTTCAGGCTCGTGGGCAAACTCCGAGCTTTCTCTCATTTCCTACAGACCGCTCGAATATTATAACTACAGGGCGAAGTCTCCCGGAACAAGTTCGAAAGCTCCTACCGATGACTGGACTCCGATAAGAAAGTTCTCGTCTTCGACAACTACATTATTTGATGAAACGGCAAACACAAGTGCGGGCTATGAGAAGGACAGCACGGGAACGGCTGCAAAGGTCTATACAATGCCCTCCGTTCTCAACGAAAATACAGCTCCGTTTGAGATGTTCGGAAAGAACAACGACGGTATGTCCCATTCATTCCTTGCAGAGAATTCCTATTATGCAACCTTCAACCTTGGAAAGAGCACAGGCATAACATTTGAGAAAAACAGAGGAACATTTAAAGAATCCTTCTTCGCAATAAGAATAAAGATTCCCGAAACTGCAGAGGCGGGAACTTATAAAATTCGCATCGGCAACGAATATCCCAAAACACCTGCAGCAGGTGTCTACGGTGACCACAACGCTTCCGAATGCGAACTCTATATGATGAAGATCGGAACAAGCGGCGTAGAAGGAAACTTCTATAAAACAACAGGCTCCCTTGTTTCGTTTGTTGATGCAAGCGGAAACGAGCTTGCATACAACACTATTGTAAATTCCGGCAACAAGCTTTCGGGAACTTATACATCAACCGGTATGAGCAGCGATACATTTGAAGATGTTCTTACTCTCCGTCCGAGCGATGAGTATCTTCTCTATTTCCGAATTGCAGACGGCGTACTCTCTGATGCGACAATCGCAACGGAAGCTGCAGCAACCAACGGCAAGGTATTTAACAACAGCGGCACATATTACCAGAACTTCAAGATTTCATATATCGATCTCATCCCCTACGAGACAAACGCACCCGTAGTCCTCGAAAGCGCAGAGATCTCCTATGACAAGACTGCAAACAAGCTCTCACTCGTCTCCGCAGTCATGAGCAACGGTACGGATGCAACCGGCTACACAGTCACCTATGGTATGACGGGTGCAACGGGCGCAAGCATCAACGCAACAACAGGTGTTATCACTCCGGGAACGGAAGATGAAACGGTTTCCGTCTATGCAGACGTAACGCTTGATGGTGTCACAGTCCGCGCGAAGCTTGAAAAAGTTATCGTCAGAGGCTATCTTGAAGGAAGACTTAGCTATATCATCTCTGCAGATTCTCTTAATGATGCCGCTAAAGAACAGATTATCGGCATTGACGGATCGAATGATGATATCAGAAACAATGAGCTTTACCTTATAAGCTGGAAGCCCATTTCATACACGATGAGCGGAGCCAATGCTATCAGGGTTGCTCCGGGCACAGAGGGTGCAAAAACCATTTCAAATATTCTCAATACCAACGTAACGGAGAAGTTTGAGCTTCCGGGAAGAAGTGTTGAGGACAATGCACCCCGACTTCTTTCAAGCGGATTCATCTCGCAGTTTGTCTGCCGCAGATGGGCAAGTGATACGGAAATCAAATCAGAGTCATACAGCTCAAACAATCTCTCGGGCAGACCAAAATATATAATAAAGCTTTATATCCCCCAAAAGGGCGCATATAAGCTATCGCTTTCAAATAATTTCACGTTGGGAGAGGCTTATTCACTGTATGGAAACAACTTTTTCAAAAAAGATGCCGCGGGCAATATAACCTCTCTCGGTCGCGAAGCATTCACCGAAGTCTATTTTTCGAAGGCAGAGTTTGACCTTCCCTATGGAAACGCAACCGCAAATCCCACAACGCCACAGCTTCAGCAGATTCTCACGGAAGAGAATAAAATCGGCTGGTATGACAGCGGCCGCTATGAAGAAAAAACAACGTATAATGACAAGGTTCTCGTAGCAGACGAGGCGGGTGAATATTACCTCACGCTTATAACGTCTCCCGAAAGCTTCACAAAGAACCCCAACGTATGGCACAGAGACACAAATGTTGATTATCAGCTTTTCGCTCTCTCCGAAATCAGACTTGATCCCCTTGCAGAGGATGAGGAATATAAGGCGACGTTTGATGCAGAGGTTGAGGATTACACAACGAGCGGAAGCGCAACCGTCAATGCATATACATGGATAGACGGCAAGGAAGAGGCACTTTCCCTCGGAAACACGATTGCGCTCGGCAACAGATTCATCGTCGATGCTCCCAAGAAGGATGGATATACTTTCCTCTATTGGGCAAAGGGCGCAAGCAACCAAAAGAATATCATAACGTTCCAGAATAAGATGGCATATAAGCCGAGCGAAGGCGCAAACTATGTCATCGCCGTCTATAAAAAGGACGGAGCGGATGAAGGTACAACCCGCGCAGAGTTCTATAATGCAAACGGACAGTTTATTGAAGTAGTCGGAGCGGACGGAAAGGCGCCGAAATACCCGTCAATGGCAGGCTTCGGCGTTGCAGGCGGATGGCAGCTCTACGGAACCGATGAAATCTACGGTTACGATGAAGAAATCGCGGATATGGCAGGAACCGCAAATAAGATTCTCGTCGCAAAGTATGATGAAGAGCCCGTCAAGGTTATCGTCAACGGCGAAGAATATGCATATGGTGAGCTTGTCAGAATGCCTGCGCTCGACAGCTCAAAGATATTCAAGGGCTGGAAGAAGAACGGCGAGCTCGTCTCGGCAGATAAGGACTACACGTTCAAGGCTTGGGAAAATGCAACGGTTGAAGCAGTTTATGCAGAAAGCCCGATTGCATATTCCGGAAAGTTCATGAAGATTATTCTCGATACATTCGAGGCAGGAAACGAGACCGCGGTTATGGCGGAGTTCTTCGGATTTGAGGATGTCCTTGAAAAGGGAATTATGGTCAACGGAATCAAGATCCCGATGAGAGGAGACACAACCCAGTTCACGATCCTTGCAGACGTCGACGGCGAATACATCGGCTATGCGATCCTGCGCGATGGCGACGGATTCATCGAAGTAACCGACGGCAGCGCAAATATTGAATAAACAACAAAAAGCACCCGAAAGGGTGCTTTTTTCAGCGTGTCGATAAACTTATCGACACGCTGAGCGATTGTCCAAAAGGGTGCTTTTTTATGCTTGCGGGAGGAGAGAATATCCTCCCTTTCGCCTTCCCTATTTAATTACATTCCTCTGACCGTTATGATCTCTGTCCAGAGCTCGTCATAAATCTTTGTCTTATCGCCGAGGGATGAGAAGATTTCAAGGTCATATTTTGTTATATCGGGGTATGCCGTCGGGTCCTTGCCCGCATCGCCCATAAGGTCGCGCGCAGGTGTGGAGGGCGAGGAATAGCCGATGTAGCCCGCGTTCTCCGCCGCGATATCCGCGCGGCACATAAAGTCTATGAACTTCTCAGCACCCGCCTTGTTCGCGCAGTTTGCGGGGATGCACATCGAATCAAAAAAGATATTCGAGCCTTCATCGGGAACGACATATTCAAGATCGGGATTTTCGCTCTTGCAATAGATCGCGTCGCCCGCATAGACGAGCGCAAGCGCCGCCTCGCCGCCGATCATCTTATCCTTGACTTCATCGACGACCCACGCAAGAACGAGCGGTTCCTGCTCGATAAGCTTTTCCTTTGCGGCATTGAGCTCCGCCGCATCGAGCGTGTTGAGGCTATAGCCGAGATATTTGAGTGTTATGCCGATTGCATCGCGCTGGCTGTTCATCATAATGATGTTATCCTTATAATATTCATCCCAGAGCGCGCCCCAGCTCGTCGGAGCTTCTTTTACCATCGTCTTGTTGTAAAGGATGCCGACCGTTCCCCATGTGTAAGGGACGGAATATTTGTTTTCGGGGTCAAACGAGAGATTCTTATATTCCTCATCGATGTTGCCGTAGTTTGTGATGTTTGCCATATCGATCTCGGCAAGAGCACCCTCCGCAATCATTCTTTCGATCATATAGTCCGAAGGGATGATGACGTCATAAGCATTGTTTGAGTTCTTGATCTTCGTATACATATCCTCATTCGTCTCAAACATTTCATAGATAACGCGGATGCCCGTCTCTTCCTCAAACTTATCTATAACACCCGGCGCGATATAATCGCCCCAGTTATAGACCTTGATGGTCTCGCGGTCATCGCCGCAGGCGGCAAGCGAGAGAAGCATCGCCGCAAGAAGAATGAGTGCAACAAATTTTTTCATATTTTTTCTGCTCCTTTTTTGGTGGTTTCTTTTTTTGCGGTGCTGAGGTTTGCGATTATGAGAATCGCAAGGATGACCGCAAACATAATTGTCGAAAGGGCGTTTATCTCAGGCTTGATGCCGCGCTTTGCCATCGTATATATTTCAATGGAAAGGTTATTGACTCCGTTGCCCGTCGTGAAGAAGCTGATGATAAAATCATCGATCGACATCGTGAGCGAAAGGAGAAAGCCCGTCAGAATTCCCGGCAGAAGCTCGGGGAACATTATTTTCCAGAAGGAATGCATCGGCGTGCAGCCGAGGTCCTGCGCCGCATCATAGAGGCTCCAGTCAAGCTGCTTTGCCTTCGGCAGGACCGCGAGAATGACATACGGTATGCAGAAGGTAATATGCGAGAGGAGCATCGTGAAGAAGCCAAGCTCAAGGCCGACGAGCGTAAAGAGAAGCATCAGCGAAACACCCGTGACTATTTCCGCATTGAGCATCGGAACGTATGCGACGGAGAGGATGAGCGAGCTTTTTTTCTTGCTCTTCGCAATTCCGTAGGCAGCCATCGAGCCGATGACAGTCGCAACCAGCGCCGCGAGAATTCCGCAGATGAGCGTCGTCCTGAGTGAGCCCATTATGGATTCGTTTTCAAAGAGGGAGACATACCAGTCAAAGGTGAATCCCTTCCAGACACCGCGCGATTTTGAGGCATTGAACGAATATACCATGAGAACGACGATGGGAGTATAGAGGAATGCGAGGACGAGGCCTATATAGCATTTTGAAATCTTTTTCATCGCAATATCCTACCCCCGTTTCCGCTTCCCGGCGTTTCCTCATCGCGGTTTATGAAATACATAAAGACGAGAACGATGATCATGATGACAACGCTGAGAGCACTTCCGAAGTGCCAGTCGTTGACAACGCGGTATTGCTTTTCGATTATATCACCGATGAGGGTAACGTTGCCGCTGCCCATTATCTGGGATATGACAAAGGTCGTGACGCTCGGGACGAAGACCATCGAGACTCCCGAAAGTATTCCGGGGACGGAGAAAGGAAGAGTTACCTTCATAAAGACCCTGAAGGGATTTGCGCCAAGGTCTGCCGCCGCATCGAGATGGCTCTGATCGAGCTTCAGGAGCGTTATATAGATCGGCATGATCATAAAGGGCAGATAGTTATAGACCGTTCCCAGAACGACCGCACCCTCCGTTCCGAGGAAGATTATCGGTTCAACTCCGAAAAGGGCGAGGAACATATTGATAAGACCCGATTTTTCGAGAAGCGTGAGCCAGGAATATGTCCTCAAAAGGAAATTCATCCACATCGGAAGGAGCATAAGTATTATAATGATGAATTTAAATCTTGAGCGGCTTCTTGCAAGGATATATGCTGCGGGATAGCCGCAGAGAATGCAGACCGCCGTCGAGATGATGGCGATCTTGAAGCTTCGCAGAATGACGCCGAGATACATCGGGTCACCAAGCCTTGCAAAGCTCTCGAATGAGAGTGAAAGCCCGCTTGACGCATCGCGCGTGAAAGCATAATAGAAGACGATCACGAGCGGAAAAACTATAAACACCGCCGACCAGACATAGAGCGGTATCATGCATAAATTCTTCTTCAACCTTCAACCTCCGAAGCAACAAGCTCTTCCTTCTTCTTTCTGTCGGGCGAATTCTCGCTCTTGTGCATAACCTGGATGTTCTCCGGCTCGACATATATCGCAACCTTCGTCCCCGGTGCGGAATTGACCGTGGACTGCGCGATGACCGTATCCTCGCCGATTTCGACGCGCATCTCGTAATGCACGCCCTTGAATATCGAGGAGACGACCTCGCCGCACGGGAGGTTATCGCAGGTGGGCTTTAAAATGACATCCTCGGGGCGGAGAACGATATCGACAGGTGCGTTCTCGCCGAAATCGCGGTCGATACATTCAAAATCATGGCCGAGGAAGTTGACGCAGAGGTCATGCTTCATCGTTGCGGGGAGAATGTTACTGTCCCCGATAAAGTCTGCGACGAAGGCATTCTGCGGCTCGTTGTAGATATCCTGCGGAGTGCCTATCTGCTGGATGACGCCGCCATTCATAACGACGATCGTATCCGACATGGTGAGCGCTTCTTCCTGGTCGTGGGTAACATATATAAAGGTTATTCCGCTCTCCTGCTGAATTCTTTTGAGCTCGATCTGCATCTCCTTGCGCAGCTTCAAGTCAAGCGCACCGAGCGGCTCATCGAGAAGAAGGATATCGGGCTTGTTTATAAGCGCGCGGGCAACTGCAACTCGCTGCTGCTGACCGCCCGAAAGAGTGGTGACGTCGCGGTCGCGGAAGCCCTCGAGCGAAACTAGGCGGAGCATTTCATCGACATCGCGGTCAATTCTCGCCTTATCCCATTTCTTTATCTTCGGGCCGAAGGCAATATTCTCGCCGACTGTCATCTTCGGGAAAAGCGCATAGCGCTGGAATACCGTGTTGATATTGCGCTTGTGCGGCGGAACATCATTTATGTTCTTTCCGAGGTAAAGGACATCGCCCTCGGTCGGAGTGAGGAAGCCGCCGATAATGCGGAGAAGCGTCGTCTTGCCGCAGCCCGAAGGGCCGAGCAACGTCAGAAATTCATTTCTCTTTATATACAAATCAATTCCGTTGAGAACATCCTGACCTTCAAAGGTCTTATATATTCCGGAAAGCTCTAAAATCTTTTCTCCCATCTCTGTCTCCTGTTTCAAAACTGAAAGTTTAGTATAAGATTAATTTCAAATTTAGAAATTCGGCGGGGATGATACCCACAAAACCGTCGCCACGGTCTTGCCGCGGTTCTTTAAATTATGCTGCTTGTCTGCCTTGAAATAGAAGGCATCGCCGCGGCGGAGCTTCTGCGTCTGCGTGCCGAGCCTGAGCACTATCGAGCCCGAGAGCACATAGCCGAATTCCTCGCCCGCGTGGGGCATATCAACGGCGGTTTCCGCGCCCGGAGCTATCTCATACATTATCGGCTCCATCGAATTTCTCTGCGCGGTTGAGACAAGCCATGTCCTCTTGCCCGTCTCGTCCTCTTTTTCACACATATCCTCGCTCCGGTAAACAATCGGAGCGCTGCTTCCCGTCTGCGCGAAGAACTCTTCAAACGACGTCCCAAGGGCGTCAAAAATATCCGAAAGAGTTTCGAGCGAGGGCGATGTGTTGTTGGATTCAAGCTGGGATATAAAACCCTTTGAAAGCTCGCATCGGTCGGCAAGCTCCTGCTGGGTCAGACCGTAGTATAATCGCAAAAGCTTTATGCGGCCGCCTATATCGATATTCAAAGCCTTTCACCTCGTTTTTTCACGGCGAAAACCCACAGCGGCAGATCAGCCCCGGTGGGTTTCGTAAAAATAAACTTTATGTTTGATATTGTGAAATACAATATAACATATATGCACTGTTTTGTCAATATATTTTCATATATATTTTGTCGAAAAAAGCAGGGTGGGATCGGTCGAGGACGCCGTAGGGGAACGGATTCATCCGTTCCGCATTCAACCACCGATTCGCGGTAATCGTAGAAACCAATGTAGGGGAGGGGTTCCATCCCCTCCCGTGTTGTTTTGATTTGTTGCGGGAGGGCACGGAGACCCTCCCCTACAAACTCAAATAACTCCAATGCGGGAACGACCTGCGTGTCGTTCCGCAATTCCAATCCGTTTTACATTTTCAATTTAAATCCCCAAAAACGGAAAAAGAGCGGTTCGATTGAACCGCTCTTTTCCATTGCAATAGGAGTGTGGGGAGGAGTAACAGAGAAAAGATTATTATCAAATTTATGTAAACAGCCTTTCGGCTGATTACAGTAAGTATTATACCCCGAGATTATTAACAAATAAACTTTATTATGTTACATAAATGTTAAACTTCTTCTTTTTTCGCCTTTTTCCGCTGTTTGTTGCGCTCCCGCAGGGTGAGAAAGAAGCGTGAAAGAATCGAGGAGCATTCCTCCGCGAGTATACCCGATGTTATATCCGGTTTATGATTATAGGGTAAATCAAAGAGATTTATGACGGAGCCGACGCTTCCCGCCTTCGGGTCATGCGCACCGAAAACGACGCGCTCGACTCTCGAATTGATGCACGCACCCGCGCACATCGGGCAGGGCTCAAGAGTGACAAAGAGCTCGCAATCGACGAGGCGGAAGCTTTTGACCTTTGCCGATGCTTCGTTTATCGCGATGATTTCAGCATGTGTCAGCGGATTCCCCGAGCTTTCGCGCAGGTTATATCCGCGCCCGATTATCTCATCATCCTTCACGATAACACATCCGACGGGCGCTTCACCGAGCTCAAATGCCTTCCCGGCAAGAGCGAGTGCCTCGCGCATGAAGCTCTCATCGCGTTCCTTTGAGCTTACCATGGCTTAATTCCTCTGGCTGTGAATAGGTGCGGGGATTCTTCCTCCGCGCGAGATGAAGCGGAGCGGGGAGCAGGTGCTTATCGGCATGACGGGTGCTTCGCCGAGAAGACCGCCGTAGTTTACGAAATCACCGACACCCTTGCCATATGCAGGGATGACGCGGACAGCGGTTGTCTTATTATTGACAACGCCGATGGAAATTTCATCCGCGATAATTGCGGAAATGACCTCGGGCGGAGTGTCGCCCGGGATTGCAATCATATCAAGGCCGACGGAGCAGACCGCCGTCATAGCTTCAAGCTTATCAAACGAGAGAAGA
Source organism: Eubacteriales bacterium (assembly GCA_045533555.1). GTDB lineage: Bacteria > Bacillota > Clostridia > Oscillospirales > JAAYXM01 > SIG480. Next base: position 4,646 of record JAZSHZ010000231.1, on the reverse strand, counting down.
CCTTTCTTTGCCGCCTCGATCATACCCGCATCCTCGCAAGCCGGGATGAATGCGCCCGAAGGACCGCCGACGTGCGGCGATGCCATAACGCCGCCCTTCTTGACGGCATCGTTGAGAAGCGCAAGTGCCGCGGTCGTTCCGTGGCTTCCGACGGAGGAAAGACCCATCTCCTCAAGGATATGGGCAACGGAGTCGCCGATTGCGGGAGTCGGCGCAAGAGAGAGGTCAACGATTCCGAACGGAATGCCTAGCCGCTCGCTCGCGGTCTTTGCAACGAGCTGACCCGCGCGCGTTATCTTGAAGGCAGTGCGCTTGACGACCTCTGCAAGGTCGGTAAGATTGCATTCGCCCGCTCTTTTTATTGCTTTGTGGACAACACCGGGACCCGAAACGCCGACATTGATGACGGCTTCGCCTTCGCCGACACCGTGGAATGCGCCTGCCATAAAGGGGTTATCCTCGGTTGCATTTGCGAATGCGACGAATTTTGCACAAGCGACGGACTCGCGCTCACGCGTGAGATATGCCATCTTGCAGACGAGCTCACCGAGAGTTCTGACGGCATCCATATTGATGCCCGCGCGAGTCGTCGCGACGTTTACGAACGAGCAGACGCGCTCCGTCTCCGAAAGTGCTTCCGGAAGGGAAGCGATGAGGTTGCGGTCTCCCTTCGTCTCACCCTTATGGACGAGCGCACCGTAGCCGCCGATGAAATTTATGCCGAGTGTTTCCGCCGCGCGGTCGAGAGCTTTTGCGATAACCGTCACATCCGCGGAATCGCAGGCATCGGCAAGGATGGAAACGGGAGTTACGGAAACTCGCTTATTGACGATCGGAATACCATACTCGCAAGCGATTTCCTCCGCAGTTGAGACAAGGTTTTCCGCCGTCTTCGTCACCTTGTCATAGACCTTTTCGGCAACGCGGTTGATATCGCTTCCCGCGCAATCGCGGAGGGATATGCCCATCGTGACCGTTCTTATGTCAAGGTGCTCCTCCTCAATCATCTTTATTGTTTCGAGAATATCAAAAGAATTTATCATCTTGAATCACCTTATATTCTGTGCATTGTGTTGAAAATATCCTCATGCATTGCGAGGATCTTGAGACCCATCTTATCGCCGAGCGCCGTAAGCTCGCCCGAAAGCTCCGAGAAGCCGACGGTGCAGCCCGATATATCGACGAGCATGACCATGACGAACATATCCGACAGAACACTCTGATTGATATCGAGAATGTTTGCCTTCTTTTCGCTGATTACATTTGATACGGCGGCGATGATTCCCGTCGTGTCCTTTCCTATGACAGTTACAACTGCGCGCATAAAAATTCTTCCTTTCTATTCTTTTCTAATATAACCGTTATACGGGCGAACAAGGTGTTCCGATGATTCCAGAGCGTCTAAAACATCGCCTATAATACGGTTTGAAATCAAAAATCCCTCAGAAGTGAGCCTCCATGAATTGCCGTCAAAGTCCGTGTGACCTGTTTTGTGATATCGGAGGAGGACTTTTTCTATCTCATCAAAGAACGTCAGATATCTTTTTTCAAGTACATCTGCGCGGATTCCGTCGCTCGTCCTGAGCCCGAGCATAAGATATTCGCCGCATCTTGCGGTCTCGTTGACGGTTTCGATCTTGTCTATCACCTCGGCGTGGTCCTGCATGGCGGCGATATAGAGCGACGTGTCGCTTATATAGGAAAAGCGCTTCTTTCCGACGAAGGAGTGCGCAGAGGGGCCGAAGCCCCAGTATTCGCCGAGAGTCCAGTATTTCATATTATGGCGCGAGTGATAACCCTTTTTCGCGAAGTTTGATATCTCATACTGGAGATATCCCTCATCACGGAGGCGGGTCACCGCCGCGAGATACATATCCGCCTGCTCGTCATCCGATGGCAGACAAAGAGTCTCCGGTCTTTCCGCAAGCGGAGTTCCCGGCTCGAGCTTGAGACTGTAGCACGATATATGCTCGGGGCCGAGCGCAATCGCCGCATCGAGCGAATCGAGAAAGGTCTCTATCGACTGCGAGGGAAGCCCGAACATCAGATCGAGCGAAAGATTCTTTATCTTCGCTCGGCGCGCCGCCTCAACCGCCGCCTTGACATCCGCAAACGAATGAGTCCTTCCGAGGACGCGAAGCTCCGCGGAATCCGCGGACTGCATCCCGAAGGAGACGCGGTTGACACCCGCTCTGCGAAGCCTTTTGAGCATCGGGTAGGTGACGGAATTCGGGTTAGCCTCAACGGTTATCTCGCAATCATCCGAGATATTGAAGCTGCGGAAGACCGAGTTTAAAATCTTTATGAGGTTTTTCTCCCCGATCGCCGTCGGCGTTCCGCCGCCGAAATAGACCGTGTCAACGACATAGTCCGACGAGCGCATCTGCGCCTCGGTTATATGCGAGACGAGCGCGGAGGTATATTCCTTATATTCATTTTTCGTCCCGCAGCGCGAATAGAAATCGCAATAGGCGCATTTCGAATTGCAAAACGGGATATGGATATAAATTCCGAGCGGAGTCGGCATAAAAATCACCTATTCATCAAGTTTGAGAACAGCCATGAATGCATCCTGCGGAACTTCGACGGAGCCGAGGTTTCTCATTCGCTTCTTGCCTTCCTTCTGCTTCTCGAGAAGCTTCTTTTTTCGCGTTATATCGCCGCCGTAGCACTTTGCAAGAACGTCCTTGCGAAGCGCCTTGACGGTCTCACGCGCAATTATCTTCGAGCCGATGGTTGCCTGAATCGGGATCTCGAAGAGCTGGCGCGGGATATGCTCCTTGAGCTTTTCCGCAAGTCGGCGTGCGCGCGCATAAGCCTTCTCGGAATGAACGATGAAGGAGAGCGCGTCGACAGGGTCTCCGTTGAGAAGAATATCGAGCTTGACTAGGTCTGATTTGCGGTAGCCCGAAAGCTCATAGTCTAGCGAGGCATAGCCGCGTGTCTTTGATTTGAGCGCATCGAAGAAATCATAGATGATCTCATTGAGTGGCAAATCGTAATGAAGCTCGACTCGCGTCTGGTCGAGGTATTTCGTGTCCTTATATTCGCCGCGGCGCTCCTGACAGAGCTCCATGATGTTTCCTATATATTCCGTCGGCGAAATGATATTTGCCGAGACAAACGGTTCCTCAGCCCACTCGATTTCCGAGGGGTTCGGATAGTTGAGCGGGTTTGTTATCATAAGAACCTCGCCGTCGGTCTTTTTTACTTTATATATAACGCTCGGTGCGGTGGTTATGAGATCGAGGTTATATTCGCGCTCAAGTCGCTCCTGGATGACCTCCATATGGAGAAGACCGAGAAAGCCGCAGCGGAAGCCGAAGCCGAGAGCTGCGGAGCTTTCAGGCTCATAGGTGAGGGATGCATCGTTGAGCTTGAGCTTATCGAGAGCATCGCGAAGATCGGGATATTTTGCGCCGTCTGCAGGATAAACGCCCGAGAATACCATCGGGCGGACGGTGCGGTAGCCCGGAAGCGGCTCACTCGCGGGGTTTTCAGAGCCCGTGACCGTGTCTCCGACCTGAGTGTCGATAACGTTTTTGATGCTTGCCGTGAAGAATCCTACCTCGCCTGCAGAGAGGCAATCGGTCTTTCTCTCGCCGCGCGGGAGCATATAGCCCGTCTCAACAACTTCAAATTCCGCGCCGCTTGCCATAAGCTTTATCTTCATTCCGGGGCGGATCTCGCCCTCCATAACGCGGAGATAGACTATGACGCCGCGATAGGAATCATAGCGGCTGTCGAATATTATCGCACGGAGCGGGTCCTTTTCATCGCCTTTCGGAGCGGGAATGCTCCTGACGGCATATTCAAGGACCTCCTTGATATTGATTCCCTGCTTTGCGGATATTGCGGGAGCTTCGTCGGCAGGGATTCCGATGATATCCTCGATCTCCGTCTTGACTCTTTCGGGGTCAGCGCTCGGAAGATCTATCTTGTTTATAACGGGGAGGACCTCAAGGTCGTGCTCAATCGCAAGATAAGTGTTCGCAAGTGTCTGCGCCTCGATGCCCTGAGAGGCATCGACGACTAAAAGCGCACCCTCACAAGCGGCAAGGGAGCGCGAAACCTCATAGTTGAAGTCGACGTGTCCGGGAGTGTCGATGAGGTTGAGTGTGTATGTTTCGCCGTCATCGGCGAGATAATCGAGCCTGACGGCGCGCGCCTTGATGGTTATGCCGCGCTCGCGCTCAAGATCCATATCATCGAGAAGCTGGTTTTCCATCTCTCGCTCGGTAACTGCCTTGCAATGCTCGAGAAGTCTGTCCGCAAGGGTGCTCTTACCGTGGTCAATATGGGCGATTATGCAAAAATTTCTTATGTTTTCTTTCTTTGCCACAGCGCAATTCTCCTATTATAATATAGTTATAGTTTAGTATAACACATTTAATTCAATTTGAAAAGATTTTATTTTCGCGGAATACCGCGGACATCGCGCTCTCCCGCAACAAAAGCAATAACCCCCGCGTTTGCGGGAGTTATTGAAAAACAATTGTTATATCATATATTTTTTAAACATATTATAGACATCATCGGCTGTCGGCTCATATAATCCGCGGTTGACGCTTCCGCCACCTGCGCCGACTCTTGAATACTTCATAACATCATCGCGGTTGAATCTCTTGTTGCAGGGGACGACGGAT
>JAZSHZ010000280.1:0-3370 GCA_045533555.1 Eubacteriales bacterium | reverse complement strand
GATGAATATCTGAAGCTTTACGACTTCTTTGCAGAAGGAATAAAAAGTGTTTCTGAAAAAATCCGCATCGGAGGTCCGTCTGCGGCATTCACCTGCATCGACGATGCTCCGCGCACGGATGAATACGGTCCGCTTGTAGATGCTCCATTTATCAAAAAATTCCTCACTCACGTCAAGGGCGGAAATAACTACGCAAACGGCAAAACGGGAACAGCATTTGATTTCTATTCCATTCATACATACGGTGACTTATGGGAAAACATCAACACCAACACCCTTGACTTCAACTACTGCACAAAGATGCTTATGAATTATCAGCGCATTGCCGCAGACTGCGGTTTCCCCGGTATTGAGACCATTTCCGATGAATGGGAAATCTGCGGAGGAGGCTTCCTTACCTCTTCAAAATATCCGCTTCTTGAATACAGAAACAGTGAGGTTTTCTCTGCTCATTACTTTGCATTCGTTGAAGACATCATAAAGCACAATATTTCTCTTACCGCGCTTATGATTTGTCTTTCAGGTCAGCACGAGCTCCCCTCAGATTTCTGCGGAACTCGTACGTTTGCCACAAAGAGCGGTTTCAAAACACCCATTTACAATGCATATGCACTTTCCGCAATGCTCGGTGAAACGATTCTTGAAAGCACAGCGGATGATAAAATCGGTGTTATTCCGACACTTTGCGATAACGGAGATATCGCGGTTGCGATATTCAACTATTCAAAGAATCTTCTTAAGAAAAACGGTACTCTCAACACAAAGCTCACGGTTAATCTTCCCGATGGCAAGTATACCGTTACACATTATCGTCTCGATAAAGAAAACTGCAACTCATACATGGCATGGAAAGAGCTTGGCAGGCCTGAAACTTATTCTCAGAATGAGATCGAGGCCATCAACAGTGCCTCACTTCTCAAGCCATGGTATAATGATGAAGTATTCGAAGGTACTGAATATTCATTAACCACGCAATTACCAGATTATTCTATTTCGCTTTTGAAATTTTCAAAGCAGTAAAAGGGGTATTGGAATATGTTGAGAATTTTTTGTGATAAAAAAGAGAAAGATTTAAAAAATTTCTGGAATCATATTGTTTTTCATCCTACGGATGCAATTGAAGACGATTGGGGCAAGCGCATTCTTGACAAGTGTGCAGAAGATAAAGCCGTCAAAACCGTCCGCATTTATACCATGATGGAAGACATATTTACACTTGACGAGAACGGAGAAATGCACGCGGATTACACACTCAATGACTATCGCATCGATTATCTTCTCTCAAAGGGCTTCACTCCGTTTCTCGCTTATGCATTCCTTCCCGCATGGCTTTGCGAAAACACAGAGCTTCGAAGCTCTGTTGCAAAAAGCAAACTTCGCTACAAAGGTAAAATCGTCTACAATACTCGTGCAACGGATTATTCAAAATGGGAAGAAATATGCAGACAATACACTCAGCATATAGTTGACCGATACGGTGAAGAGACTGTCGCAAAATGGCGTATTCATTGCTATAACGAACCCGATCTTCCCGGCTTCTTCTATATGGATGCACCGAGCAATGAAGCCCGTTGCGCCGAATATTGCAAGATGTATGATGCATTCGAGCGCGGAATTCTTTCCGTCAGCGACAAGCTTTTCTTTGGCGGTCCCGCTCTTGCACAGTCAAACGGAAATTTCGAGTTTCTCAGATTGTTTCTCGATTATGTTAAGAAAAACAACCGACGAATCGATTTCATCAGCATCCATTCATACGGAACACATCCGAGCTGCATGAACAAAGAGACAAAGCCGCTCGGAATAAGCGGTGCGCTCAAGAACACGATGACACTTGTAAACATTGCAAAAATGTGCGGTTTCGGTGATAAACCGATTTACTGCGATGAATGGGGTGCTGCAACCTGCGGATTCTATAATATGGAAGAATGCCCTCCTTTTATTTTCCGCGAGAACGAGCTTTATTCCGCTTATTTTGCGAAAATGCTCATTCACTTTGATGAAATAAACATTCCCTGCGAAGAAATGATGCTCTGCCTTTCCGGTCAGCATGAAATGAAGACCGATTTTTCGGGATTCCGCAATTTCTTCACTTTGAACTTCTATCCGAAGCCGATTTATAATGCATATGTTCTTGCAGGAAAGCTCGGAAGTGAGAAGCTTTTCCACATCTCAGATCTCACGAGCGGAAATATAACAGACGAGCATTTTTCCGTTATGCCGACAAAGCACAGTGACGGACATATATCCACACTTATTTGCTATGCAGACGGTGAATTCAGAATCAATCTTCCCGCAGCAGAGACCGAGGTAAAATTTGAGAACATTGATAAGGCATATAACGTCATCAGATATGTTATCGACAAGAACAACGCGAATGCAATAACGAAATACAACGAACTCGGATGCCCTGACAATCCAACAGATGCACAAAAGAAAGAAATTTCAGACTTTGCATCACTAATGCCTGAAAATATCGGAAAAGTTTCACCCGAGAACAACTCCGTTTCATTCACAATGGAACAAAATGCAGTCGTCCTTCTTGAACTTTTCCCGCTTGTGTAAAGGAGATTAGCTTTTATGATCAGAATATGCTGTGATAAAAAAGAGAAAGATTTAAAGAATTTCTGGGGACACATCGTCTTTCACCCCACAAACGCAATAGAAGATGACTGGGGAAAGCAGTATCTTGACAAGATTGCCGAGGACGGCGCGGCAAAAACAGTCAGAATCTATTCTATGTTTGAAGAAGGAATAACTCTCGGCGATGACGGAGAAATCAAATATGATTTTTCTCTCAACGACAAGAGAATTGACTATCTTGTTTCAAAGGGATTTGACCTTTTCATTGCCTATGGTTTCATTCCGACCTGGCTTGCGGCCGAGAAGGACGAAAGACTCATCAAGCCGCGCTACAAGGGCGCCACATTCTCCCGCTCCTATCCTTCAGATTACTCAAAGTGGGAAGAAATCTGCTATGTCTACACAAAGCATCTTATTGACCGTTACGGTGAAGAGACTGTTGCAAAATGGCGTCTTCATTGTTACAACGAGCCCGACTGGTTTCACTTCTTCCACGATTCGGCAGCAGATAACCACGCTCGCGCCGCAGAATATTGCAAGCTCTATGATGCTTTCGCGCGCGGTGTCAGCGCAGCTAGCGAAAAGCTTTGCTTCGGCGGACCTGCGCTTGCGGAATCCCCGAAAAACTTTGAATTTCTTGAAGATTTTCTTAATCACATCAAAGAAACAGGCACAAGACTCGATTTTATCTCATTTCATTCCTACGGCACCTTCCCCGAGCTTATCGAGGACAAGAGAAAGCCGATCGACTCGCGCGGTGCTATGTTTGACACCATGACCGTTGCGAAAC
>JAZSHZ010000109.1:0-3649 GCA_045533555.1 Eubacteriales bacterium | reverse complement strand
AAGAGAACATTTGTCAATTGACAAATGTTCTCTTTTTGTTGGCGCACCCGACAGGAGTCGCTTTTCTGCGGAAAAGCCACGGCGGAGGCGGCGTGCCACCGGCACCCCGCCAAGAGCCGCCTTTCGACTCCTCCCCCACATTCAATATCAAAGAAGCACTGCACACGATGTGTGCAGTGCTTCTTTGATGGCGCACCCGACAGGAGTCGAACCTGCGGCCTTCAGAGTCGGATTCTGACGCTCTATCCAACTGAGCTACGGGTGCAAACTTATATCTTAAACAGTATAACAAAATTAAAGATTTTTGTAAAGTCAAAAATTGCGTATAAAAAGCATTTTCGTGCGACAAAATATATGCAAAGGAGTGAGTCTTCGATGAATATGTCCAAAAAAGAATACGCCGATTTCGTGAAGAATAATGAGCCGAAATCACCGCATCTCAAAAACTTCATAAAAGCATATGCTTTCGGCGGAGCGATATGCGCTTTCGGTCAGCTGCTTCTCACCGCTTATGAGAGCGCAGGATTTCTCAAAGACGATGCCTCGGCGCTCACTTCAATAACACTCATCTTCATCTCTGCACTTCTCACGGGACTCGGTCTGTATGCCCCGATCGCACGCCACGCGGGCGCAGGCACACTCGTCCCCATAACGGGCTTTGCAAACTCAATCGTTTCCGAAGCCGTCGAATTCAAAACCGAGGGATATATTCTCGGTATGTGCGCAAATATGTTCAAGCTTGCAGGTCCCGTTCTTGTTGTCGGCATATCCTCAAGCGTCATCTACGGATTTATCTATTGGTGCTTCGTTATGCTGAAATAGCCGCAGCATATTTTTCGGCGATCTTCCGCGCGCGGACTGCCGCCTTTGCGACGAATTCCTCCGTTGTAACCCCCGCATAGATGAGGTCTTCGGGCGCCGTTGAATGCGATGCGGTTTTTAACTCAAAATTGAGAATTTCCTGCTTCGCGGCGGTGGCAAGACGCGCGATTTCGCAATCCCAGTCAATCACCCCGTCATACGGGATGAAATGAAGGTCATCAACCCCCGTCGGTACTCCGTCCTCGCGGCGAAGTCCGAGGTTGTCGTTTATATGAGTCATTACGAGGCGGTCGCCGTAGGATGCGAGAAAATCCGTCTTGTGCGGATAGCAGTTGTCGTGCCCCGAATCCCAGCAATATCCGATGTGTTTGCAGGTTTTATAGCGCTCCATAAGCGCCGCGAGATATTCCTCGCCCTCGAGGTTTTCAAATGCAACGGAAACGCCTCGCTCCTCTGCCCTGCGGACGATTCGGTCAAAAAAGCTGAAATCGAGCGGTGTTTTGGGGAATGTGTAGTAAAGCCCGCTCCAACCGTGCATGACAAGAGTCGGAACCTCAAAGCTCGCGCAATCGTCAATACTGCGGATGATATTATCAAGCACCTCGTTTGCACCGTCGGCATTCGGTTCCCAGAGAAGCGCGATGCCCTTGTGTGGCGCGTGGAGAGACTGTATTTCAAGGGAATGGCTCTTCGCGCATGCCGCAAGAGCTGCCATATCAAACTCTTCCGACCAGACGGGCGAAACGGCAGAGAAACCGTTCTCTCTGAGAAGCGGGAGTATCTTCGAGTACGGGCGGTCATATTGCTTCTGCAGAGAGAAGCCGATGCGAGGTATCATAGGGAAATTCCTCCGAAAGTTTTTTCTTAATTATATCACCGCACTGCTTTGATGTAAACAGATTTTGATTCTACCCGGGAGGTAACAATGAAAAACAACGCGACGGTAACTTTCAAAAACACACCGCAAATTCTCGGAACCGGCTCAATCGTCGGCAGAAACGAGAGTGAAGGCCCTCTCGCCGAATATTTTGACGAGCGGATCACCGATGGGAAATACGGCGAGAAGACCTGGGAACAGGCGGAAAGCAAATTTCACAAAACCGCCTTTCAATATGCGCTCGACCGCGCAATACTCAAAGCCTCGGATATAGACTGCATACTCTCGGGGGATCTTCTCAATCAATGCGTCGCCTCAAGCTTTGCGTGGCGCGATTCCCCGCTCCCTTTTATCGGGCTCTACGGCGCGTGCTCCACCTTTGCCGAGGGGCTTGCTCTTGCTTCCGCGCTCATCGATTCCGAAAACTTTTCCCGGGTTGCCGTCAGCGCGTCCTCGCATTTCTGCACGGCGGAGCGCCAATACCGAAATCCGCTCGCATACGGCGGACAGCGACCTCCTACGGCACAGCGCACCGTTACGGGCGCAGGATGCGCCATAGTGGGCCATAGCGACGCAGATGCGCCGCGAATCATCTCCGCAACCTTCGGCACAGTCGTAGACTCGGGAATAAGCGACGCCAACAATATGGGAGCAACGATGGCTCCCGCGGCATATACGACTCTCAAGAACCATTTTGAGAATACCAAAACCGTACCCGACGATTATGACCTCATTGCAACAGGTGACCTCGGCGAGGTCGGAAGAAAAATCCTCATTGAGCTGTTCTCGCGCGATGGCACGGTGCTCGGTGAAAATTACATTGACTGCGGATGCGAAATATTTGATATAAAGCGGCAGGATATGCATTCGGGCGCATCGGGATGCGGATGTATAGCAACTGTGTTTTCGGGGTATATTATGAACGGATTGAAATCCGGAAGATGGAAAAGAATTCTCATTGCGGGAACAGGGTCTCTCCAGTCCCCGCTCACCGTACAGCAAAAGGAGACTATTCCGGGCATTTGCCACGCTGTTGAAATAAGGGGTTAGATTATGGATTATCTCAAAGCATTTCTCATCGGCGGTCTGCTCTGCGGGATCGGGCAGATTCTTATAGACAGAACGAAGCTCACACCCGCAAGGATACTCACGGGTTATGTCGTCGCGGGAGTTTTCCTCTCCGCAATCGGTGTTTACGATAAAATTGTCGGCTTTGCGGGCGCGGGCGCGACCGTTCCTCTCTCGGGATTCGGTCATCTCCTTGCAAAAGGAGTCAGAGAAGCCTTCGCGCGCGACGGTCTTCTCGGGATATTGAAGGGCGGAGTCACCGCCGCGGCGGCAGGAATCACTGCATCCGTATTTTTCGGTTTTCTCGCGTCATTTATCTTCAAGACACACGAAAAATAAAGAGCTTGTCCCGAAACGAAAAAAACAGTTGACAACGGCGGTAAAATGTGGTATTCTATTATGGCACTGAAGAGTGCAAGTCGCGTGACACCTGCCGCTGTGGTGGAATCGGCAGACACAAAGGACTTAAAATCCTTCGATAGAAATATCGTACCGGTTCAAGTCCGGTCAGCGGCACCATATATATCGCGGAGTGGAGCAGCCTGGTAGCTCGTCGGGCTCATAACCCGAAGGTCGTTGGTTCAAATCCGGCCTCCGCAACCAATAAAATCTGATACCCGTAGGGTATCGGATTTTTTTATTTACAGAAACCGAATTGCATTCGCGTTCTCGGGTTATGAGACCGAAGGGCGAATACCCGAAGGGGACGTTTTCGAGCGCTCGCGGTGCGAGATGAAGCGAGAAAAAAGGAGTCGCAGCGGTCGACAAGTGAGGCTCGGATGGGCCGAATCGTCGGGCACCGCAACAGGGCGTTGGTTCTCTTGCTTTTCTCCGCAACCATAAGAAAAGCCTTACTATCTCAATGATAGCAAGGCTTTTTCT
>JAZSHZ010000049.1:0-5255 GCA_045533555.1 Eubacteriales bacterium | reverse complement strand
CACGGTCAGGGTCTATGTAGCTACCGGCGGCGGTGGCGGCGGTGCAGGCGCACCGTCCACCCCGGGCTCGAGCACGCCGACGATTCCTGCAACAAAGCCGGAGAATAAGGATGATTCAACGTCCTCCACAGACAAAGGGGATAAAACTCCCTCAGTCGGCGATGCCGACAGCTCCCTCGGAGAGGGAGCCGGAAACGTCCGCTTCATCGACCTTGGAAACCATGCATGGGCGGCTGACGCAATCAACTCTCTTGCGGATGAAGAAATCATCAAGGGAACAAGCAAGAATACATTCTCGCCTGCGGCCAATATCACACGCGCAGACTTCGCGATACTCCTTGTTCGCGCATTCGGTCTTGCATCGGATAATACCGAAAACTTTGCGGATGTAGCAGAGAGCGATTACTTTGCTAAGGAACTCGCAATTGCGAGAAATGCAGGTCTTGTAGGCGGTGTCGGTGAGAATAAGTTTGCTCCGCGAAATAACATTACACGTCAGGATATGATGGTAATCGTTTACCGTGCGCTTGCTGCAAGAAAGATAGTGCTTGATACGACGGAAATCAGCGTGTCCGACTTCTCCGATGTTTCGGATTATGCGCGTGACGCAGTATCCGCTCTTGCGAATGCAAATCTTGTAAACGGTAAGAACGGACTTATTGCACCGCGCGATTACACAACTCGCGCAGAAGTCGCAGTTCTCATAAAGAGAATATTGGACTACGTGAAATAAAAAGAGCCACAAGTGATGTTTTGAACTGCGGTATAAAGAAAGGGAGAATCAATGAAATTTTTTCATGTTTATAACGAGGATTATTATAAGGGACTTGAGAAAAACGGATTATTGAATAAGGATACCGCTTTCAAGACTCAAAACGTGTTTTCGGTGCCGAAAGAGAGACAGTTCAATAATATTGCTGCCATTGGAGGAAAACTTCACAACATAATACGGGAAAACAAATTCCCGTATTATGTTGACAGAATCGCAGGCGGCATCACTTACTTCAGGTATGAATATGATAAGAATCTTATTCGGGAATATGAAGAATTGCTCGGTGATTGGTTTCTTGGATTTCAGCTTCATGAAAGCGCAAGTAATGTCAGAAATTCGGACTGGAAAGCAATTCTCGGAGCCACGGGAGAAAAAGGGCCATTTGATGCGAAAAAGCTTGGCGAATTGCTTGTAAGTGATTTTGCGGTGACTCCGGATGGCGAAAGATTGCAAATCCTGTCTCAGGGCACGGCTTGCGAATATGCGAAGCTTGCATATGCGGAAACGTATCAGGAGTTTTATGAAGAAATCAGAGCAATGTATAAAATGCGCATGGCGGAGACAGAGAACCATATTCTTCCGTGCGACAGCTATTTTATGATGACGAAGCTCCAGAATGAGCTTGGAATGAAATCGTTCATGCCCGAAGTTGGCGCTCAGATTCCGGATATGAGACAGCAGGTTGCTCTCGCTCGCGGAATTGCGCGATTGTCGGGAAAGACGTGGGGAACGTACTACGAATGCTGGATTCCTTCGATAGATGAACGCGGAGGAATAGAATACAGTATGCCGTGTTTCAATACTGACCCGATCAATGAATGGTATCTGACGCAGGATCTTCATCATGATGATTTTACTTCGTTTGGAGAAAACGGGGGAAGTTCGCGACTTCTTCAGAACAGAATCTATTACTATGCGCTTATGAGCGGTGCGGATTATTTTTCGGAGGAGTGGGGGCTTAACTGCAGCTATTATGATATGCGGGAATTTACGCTGTCTCCATATGGTGAAACAAAGAAAGCCTTCATAAACGATGCGCTCAAACTTCAGGGAATAAAACACCATACCCCGTTTGCCGTCGTGCTTCCGAAAGAGTTTGGAGCTCTTGAGGTTGAGGATGTCATCAAACCTGATTCCTATAAATACCTCGGATCCTCGCTTTCGTCCGATGAGGAAAAGAGTCTCAGGCATATTGATGCCGTCAGAAATCTGCTGTTCGGAAATGAAAAGATATCCGGAAACGAGGGGCATGTTATAAAAAACTCACGTTTTGGAGATGTGTTTGATATTATCTATGAAGATGCCGGAACAGAAAATATGAAGAGATACGAATGGCTCATTGATGCTTCACCTGATAGCACTTTTGCGAAAAAGAGTGTCGGGTCAGGTATAAGGGTTCTTGAAAGCCGTGATCTTGGAAAACTGGAGGCAGAGCTTTCCGAAATTATTCCGGAAGCAATGCCTGTATATGTGGATGGCCTTTGCTGGCTCGTATCTGCCGATTGCAACGGCAAGCGATATCTTTCAATTTTCAATAACGACGGAAATATGAGAACGATTGGGCAGGGGGATAGAATTGATCCCGCGGCAGACAGGGAAGTGACGGTAAAATTCAAGTCGCCTTCTCAGATCAAGGTATTCAGGGAAGGGAATTTTTCATCGGTCATCAGAAAAAAAGATGAAAATACTTATCTGATAAAAGTCCCCGCAACGGCATTTATTATTATCGAATTTTAATGTTTGCAAATGATTGAAAAAGGATGGCACTCATCATCAGTGAGCGCCATCCTTTTAGCGTTCTATGTGTTCTGCTTTTTAAATTCCGAAGGTGTAAAGCCTGTTGTTTGCTTGAATTTTGAAATAAAATATGTGTAGTTGTTAAAACCTGATTTATAGCAGGTGTCGGTTATGCTCTCGCCGTTTGAAAGAAGATATTTTGCATAGGAAATGCGAAGCTTTGTCATATACTCGTTAGGTGTGCAGGAAAGATGATTTTTAAAAATCCTTGAAAGGTACGTGTTTGTGACATTGCAATTCTTCGCAACCTCATTTATACCTTCGAGAGTTTTGAAATTATTGTGGATGTAAAGAATGGCATCATTTAGTTTTTTCGGAGCCTTTGCGTTTGAGAGGGAAGGAGCCTGCAAAACGGATGCCGCGCGGATCTCGGCAGCGATCTGTATTATATGTGAATACATAATTATATCGCAATAGGCGTTTTTGTCTTCGCTCAATCTGTCGATAGCATGCAGATGTTCGGAGATTTTCAAAGATTGAGTTTTTGATGGCGAAATAAGCGGAGAAAATGTTTTGGCATAAAATAAATCAAAAAAGAGATTTGTTTCTTTTGTTTTTTCGAAAAATTCAGCGGGAAAATATATCTGATAGTAATCGACATCCGAAGGCTCAGGAAAAACGGATGTGTAGGTCTCTTGTGCGCGAATGAGAACGATATCACCGTAATTCGGTGTATACATATGCCCGTTTATAAGAAAACTGAAGTTGCCGGAAAGAAAAATGAAAATGGATGACCAGGCATCATCGTGCATGCGGGAGGTATGGTTGGAGAATATTTGTTTGTGGGCATAATGAGTCCATAAAATCGGGAGCTTTGCGCCTTTTGCATAGGAAAACAACAAATGATGGTGGGAAGAAAGCGAGCGGTTAAAATCATAATATTGCCTGTGCGCATCAATGTGATTCATAGTTCTGATCACCTCTTGTAACAGTTGAAAAAACAAAGCTTGATTATAATAGATTATAGCAAATAAGCCTTAAATTGTCAAAATAATAAATTTCAAAAAAATTAAATGAGTTCGAAAAAATTAAGTTTCTGTTTGAAAATACCCTATGAAAGAATTATTAAAGATGATATAATTAAAAAAATAAAATAGGAGGATTCTGCAATGATTTTTCCCAGAGTGCAAAAGATGGAAAAAAGAGAAGGGAAATATGGCTTAAATGTAAGCTATAACGAAAAAACGCTTCTCGGCTTTTTCAATATGATAAAAAACGGAAACGATGATATAAAGATTGAAAGAAAACCGCTTTTTGAGGCAGAGGAATATTCGATTGCGGTTAATGAAGACGGAATCACGGTAGGCGCATCTTGCGAGGTGGGAATATATCGCGCCGCAACTTCGCTTTTTCAGCTTATAAAGAAATGCGGAAATTCGGTTGAATTTGTATACATAGAGGATAAGCCTCAGCTTCCGCGCCGCGGATATATGCTCGATATAAGCCGTGGGCGTATGCCGAAAATCTCTGAAATCAAGAGAGTGATTGATTATCTTTCGGGACTTAAGTATAACGAGCTTCAGCTCTATATGGAAGGCGAGTGCTTCAAATACAGCGCATTTCCGGAATATACAGAAGGCTTTGATTGTCTTAAAGATGAAGATATAAAGGAAATTCAAAGCTACTGCAAAGAAAGATTCATCGACCTTGTACCAAATCAGAATTCCCTCGGTCACCTTGAAAATTGGTTCAAACACGATGAATTCAAGCATATGTGCGTTATGGACGGGGGGAAGCAGACAAACACAATAAATCCGCTTCTTCCGGAAAGCTTTGAATTTATTGCAAAGCTATATGATTCGCTTCTTCCGAATTTTGAATCGGAATATGTCAGCATCGGTCTTGATGAAGCGTTCGGACTCGGAAAAGGAGAGACGAAGGGATTCTGCGATAAAAACGGAAAAGACCTGCTCTTTATGCAGTGGCTTAATAAGCTTAATGATGAAGCGGGAAATAAACACGGCAAGAAGGTCATGTTCTGGTCGGATATGATATATAAGAGCGAAAGGCTCTTTGATATGATACCGAAGGATTCCGTTGTTCTCGAATGGGGATATGAGCTCATTCAGTCGCAGGTTATGACGGAGCATTGCATAGTGTTTAAAAATGCAGACCTCAACTATTATGTCTGCCCCTCGACTAACACGCACCTGAGCTATACGGGCAGAATGGACGTCACAACGTTCAATATCCGAACGGCGGGCGAAATTGCCGCAAAACACGGCGCGAAGGGAATGCTCCTCACCGATTGGGGAAATGCGGGTCATGCGCAGTTCGCGGTATGGAGCTATGTTCCGATAGCTCTCGCAGCGCAGTATTCGTGGAATGTCGGCGCGGAGCAGGATGGAGAGAGCTTCAAGGCGGATTTCATCCGAAACTCGGAAAAATATGTCGATGAAGTGATCTTCGGCGGGGTTCCCGTTTCAAGACTTCTCTACAGAATGGGAAACTATTATCTCCTTGAGCCCGAGAGAGTCCACGTCGGAACGATTTCGGCAGAGATGTTCAGATTCCCGCTCAGTGAATCAAAATACGCATACTTCTATGACCTCAAGGAATTCGGAGATGAATTCTATTTCAATAATGTCACCGAATATGTCACAAAAATTCTTGCAGATATCAGAAAGCTCGATTTTGATGAGCAGCTCAAGGCTGAAATAATCCTCAATTCGGAGATGGTAATCCT
>JAZSHZ010000056.1:0-6843 GCA_045533555.1 Eubacteriales bacterium | reverse complement strand
ACCATCGACGGCAGACGCGGAAAGCTGGGCGTTCGTGAGTCGCTTGAGGAGCAGACCATGAACATGGCAAAGAGAGCCGCAAAGCTCTTTGAGGACAATCTGAAATACGCCGACGGTACGCCCGTCAAGGTCGTCATTGCCGATACCACGATTGGACGTGTCGGTGAGACAGCCGCTTGCGCCGAGAAGTTCAAGAGAGAGGGCGTTGACATCACGTTGTCTGTTACCCCCTGTTGGTGCTACGGCTCCGAGACCATGGACATGGATCCTCACACCATCAAGGGGGTTTGGGGCTTTAACGGAACCGAGCGTCCGGGTGCCGTCTATCTTGCAGCAGTGCTTGCCGCACACGCGCAAAAGGGTCTGCCCGCATTCGGCATCTACGGCAAGGACGTACAGGACCTTGACGATACCGAGATCCCCGCAGACGTGCAGGAAAAGCTGCTCCGCTTCGGTCGTGCCGCAATCGCCGCGGCAACAATGCGCGGAAAGTCATATCTCCAGATTGGCTCTATCTGCATGGGCATCGGCGGCTCAATTATTGACACAAATTTCATCGAGGATTATCTCGGGATGCGTGTCGAATCGGTTGACGAGGTTGAAGTTATCCGCCGTATGACCGAGGGTATTTATGATAAGGCAGAATACGAAAAGGCTCTTGCTTGGGCAAAGAAGAACTGCATCGAAGGCTTTGATAAAAACCCCGAGGATATGCAGAGAAGCAGAGAAGAAAAGGATGCCGACTGGGAATTTGTCGTCAAGATGATGGTCATCATCAAGGACCTTATGAACGGAAATCCGAATCTTCCCGAAGGCTGCGAGGAAGAAAGAGTCGGTCACAATGCAATCGCCGCAGGCTTCCAGGGTCAGCGCCAGTGGACAGACTTCTACCCGAACTGCGACTTCCCCGAAGCAATGCTCAACACATCGTTTGACTGGAACGGCGCACGTGAACCGTACATTCTCGCAACGGAGAATGACGTTCTCAACGGTCTCGGAATGCTCTTTATGAAGCTTCTCACAAACCGTCCCCAGATGTTTGCGGATGTCCGCACATACTGGAGCGGTGATTCCGTAAAGCGTTGCACGGGCTATGATATTGAAGGCGTTGCAAAGGAAGCCGATGGCTTTATCCACCTTATAAACTCCGGAGCTTGCTGTCTTGATGCAAATGGCGAGGCACGTGATGAGAACGGCACCCCCGTTATGAAGCCGTGGTATGAAATCACGGAAGCCGATCAGAAGGCAATTATGGAAAACACAACCTGGAACTATGCCGACCTCGGCTATTTCCGCGGCGGCGGTTATTCATCCCGCTTTGTAACAAAGGCTGAGATGCCTGCGACAATGATTCGTCTTAACCTCGTTAAGAATCTCGGTCCCGTCCTCCAGATTGCAGAGGGATGGACTGTAGAGCTTCCCGATGAAGTTACGGATACTCTCTGGAAGAGAACGGACTACACGTGGCCGTGCACCTGGTTTGCTCCGCGTTGCAACGGCAAGGGCGCATTCGCAAGCGCATATGATGTTATGAACAACTGGGGCGCAAATCACGGCGCAATCTCCTACGGTCACATCGGCGCAGACCTCATCACTCTCTGCTCGATGCTCCGCATCCCCGTATGTATGCACAACGTACCCGAGGAAAAGATTTTCAGACCTTCGGCATGGAATGCATTCGGAATGGACAAAGAAGGTCAGGACTACCGCGCTTGCGCAGCCTTTGGTCCGCTCTTTAAGAAATAAGAAATTTGGTGAACAAACCGGACATACCATAAGTCCGGTTTGTTTTTTACTGCTCTTGCACAGCAAAAAGATATATGATACAATAAAATTGATAAATGGTTAACGATTATGTGTCGAGATGAGAAAGGAGAGGAGTAAATGAAAAAGATACTTATAGTTATACTTGCTGCGGTAATGTTGCTACCAAACTTTGCGAGTGCATTGACTCCGCCGGATTATGCTACGCACAACAATGTTGAAGAGTTGGTGTATTGGATAACTACTTTTAGCGACGGAGACAGAATCGGATGGTTTGATTATGAAGATTATAAAGGAACCATAAGTTCACTAAGGAAAAAAGAGTATATTTTAGCTCCTGAAGACTTTTCATTTGTCACGATATACCCGGATTGGGGAGCTGATAATGTAAGAGTGGACTTGAATTATTCTTACGGTATAAGTATAGATATCTCGGATATCAAAAAAGAGTACATTCACCTGATCGAAGAAGGAATAGATAAATATTTCAGCGCATCGCTCGGAAGATCATTTCTTCCTCAGAATATACAGAAAGTGAACGATGGCACTATGTTAGATATTCTTGTCGTGAAGGGGAAAACAAATACTTCCTCTTATTATATATCAGATGGTCATGAGATAAGAGTAACGAGTTGGTCTCCTTCCGGTAAAGCCACAACAGTCCCACTCCGTAAAATACCGCTTGATTCTGTGCCGTGGCTTATAGAAAAAGCTTACGATGATGTTGGGGAAAGCGATTGGTTTTATGAGGATGTGGAATATACTGCATTCAAAAAAACATGGAACAAAACAGAAGAAAACACATTTTCTCCGAATCTTCCCGCAGACCGCGCAACGATAGCTACAGCACTTTATGCAGTAGAAGGCAAGCCCTGGAAGCAAATAGGAACGCCAACGTTTTCGGATGTGTCTGCTGACGCAGATTACGCAAAAGCAATAGCCTGGGCAGAAAAGAATAATATAGTCAAGGGATTTGAAGAAAATTTATTCTTGCCGGAAAGAAACATTTCACGCCAGGACTTTGCAGTTATGCTTCTGAGATATCTTGATTATATCGGATATGAATATTATATGCCGACGGGAAATTTGACGTTTTCTGACAGCGCACAGGTTGCCGAATATGCGCAGAAGGCAGTGAAGGTAATGTGTGATCTCAAGATAATAAAAGGCAAGGCTAACAACATTCTTGACCCACGAGGAGATATAACACGTGCCGAATCTGCCGCTGTTTTTCACAGATTGATGAAGCTTTTGGGAAAATAATTATGTCGGTTGACGTAATGGCGTTTTATATGCTAAAATAAATGAAAATATAAATTTTGGCAGGTGGCAAAAATGGCAGTATGTCTTGGAATAGATATAGGCGCATCGGGCGGCCGTCATATTCTCGGTAAGATTGAGAACGGAAAGCTTTCTATGCGTGAGGTCTATCGTTTTGAGAACTGTATGACGGAGGTCAATGGAACTCTTACGTGGGATATTGACAAGCTTTCGGAGAATATCATCCGCGGAATTGAAGAATGCAAGAAGGTGGGCGAGATTCCCGACACGGTTGCGATTGATACATGGGGTGTTGACTATGTCCTCTTTGATAAGGACAAGAAGGAAATATATCCGTGTATCGCATACCGCGACAGCCGCACAGATGGCGTGCCGGAGGAATTGGACGGGGTTATTCCCTTTAGTGAGCTTTATGCATCCACCGGCATACAGCGGGTAAACTTCAATTCAATATATCAGCTCTGGTGTGATAAAAAGTGCGGAAGACTCGATAAGGCAGAATATATTCTCTTTATGCCGGATTATTTCTCCTACCGTCTCACGGGCGTTATGAAAAACGAATATACTATGGTCTCAACATCTGCGCTTACAAATGCAGAGACAAGAGATTGGGACTATGCTTTGCTTGAAAAGCTGGGATTCCCCAAAAAGCTTTTCGGAAAAATATATGAGCCGGGCGAAGTTGTGGGTGAGTTTTCAAAGGAGATACAGGAGAGAGTCGGATTCAATGCAAAGGTGCTTATGTGTCCTGCTCACGATACTGCATCTGCAGTTGTGGCGTGTCCCACAAACGATACAAGTATTTTCCTTTCGTCCGGAACGTGGAGCCTTGTCGGAACGGAGCTTGATGCTCCCGTTACCGATAAAAAAGCATTTGATGCTAACTTCTCAAATGAGGGCGGTGCGGTCGGAAAGTGGTGCTTCCTCAAAAATATAATGGGAATGTGGCTCTTCCAGAGTATCCGCCGCGAAATCGGCAAGGAAAATTACACCTACGATGATATGATGCACCTTGCAATGGAGAGCGATTATAAAAAGCTCATCGACCCGACCGATAATGCATTCCTCGCGCCCGACAGTATGCTCGGCGCAATAAGAAAATATCTCGGCGAGCCGGATCTTCCGCTCGGCGATGTCTTGAGCTCGGTTTACCATAGCCTTGCCGAGAGCTATCGCAAGGTTGTTGAGGAGATCCGCACGGTCACGGGAAAGACGGTGGACACGGTATGCATCGTCGGTGGCGGATGTCAGGACGAATACTTAAACCGTCTGACACATGAAATAACGGGTTGTCGCGTAACCGCA
Organism: Eubacteriales bacterium; assembly: GCA_045533555.1. Lineage (GTDB taxonomy): Bacteria > Bacillota > Clostridia > Oscillospirales > JAAYXM01 > SIG480. Next base: position 2,493 of record JAZSHZ010000056.1, on the reverse strand, counting down.
GGTCCGATTGAAGGCACCGCGGCAGGCAATATCCTCACTCAGCTTATGTCGCAGGATAAATCCTTCACCTATGCCGATGCAAAGAAATGCATCGTTGATACATTTGAAATAAAAGAATATAAGTAAAACAATACCGCAACGGATTTTCCGTTGCGGTGTTTTCTATTCTATCGGTAGTTTTTCGCCGTTTTCTTCGTGGCGTATCATCTTCCATGTTGCATCGATGAGATTTGCAAACATATCGTCTTCCATTGCGCGGATGATGAAGCTCTGGCGCGGTGAATTTATGTCCTCACCCGAAATCTGGAACATATTATAATCCTCGCAGAGTGCGCGGAGACGAATCAACTGCTCCTTTGTGTTTCTCGTCGGCATATAGGTGATTGCGCGGACACCCTCGCGATATAGAAACGCGAAAAGCTCATCAAGATAATCATCCTCGAATTTCTGCGCCGCCTTATCTCCGGTTACGCTTGAGGTGACGTCACCGAGATATGCATATGCAAGACACGCATCAACCTCCTTGCAGAGCGCAACAACGTCACAAAGTGACGGGCATTCCTCATCTGCATCGATGTAAATTTTCGGAACGAATGCGCTCTTCAGAATTCCGAGAAGGTCATATTCATAGAAGGGATATTCCGTATCGGACATCTGCGCTTTTTGCTTATCACTCAAGTTTATACCGAGACTCTCAAGACGCGAAATCATTGCATTTCCCTTGTCGGTGGAAGCTGTGAGCCTCTTGGCAAGGGCATACATAAGATGGCGCTCGGTAACACTGCCACCCTCATTATAGAGCGAGAGCGGGAGAACGTCGCGCTCGAAATCAAGTCCGATATCGGGGAGAAGCTTGTTGATATTCTCAACCATTTTGCGATTGCGCTCATTCCGCGCCTCGCGATAGGGGGCAAAGAACTTATCAAGAACCGAAATCTTATCATGCGGAACGGACTGAATCGTCATATAGCTGACTCCGACCTGATCGGGGTTATTCGTGCGCTTTGTCGCAAATTCCGTGTTTCTCATCGAAACGCGGCATTCCATACCGATCGTCGCGGAGAGGTCGCAGATGCGCGCCGCCTCCAGGAATTCCTCCGCACCGGAAATTGAATCGTGGTCAATTATTCCCGCGGTGCAAAGACCTTCTGCAAGGGAAGCGAAGACCGATGCCGTCGGGGAATATGGCGAGAAAGAATAAGTCGTGTGGATGTGGTTGTTTATGTATTTCGGATTTCTCGGCGGAAATGTTGTTTCTTTGAGAACTTCGCGAAGATTTGCGATTCGTTCTTCTCGTGTTTCCGCATTGAGTCTGTTTAAAATATTTATATCAATCATTGAAAAATCTTCCTTAATTAAGCATTACCTGACCGCCCGTGACGGGGATAGCCTGACCCGTCTCATATTCCTGCTCAACGCAGTACATAACGGCGCGTGCAACGTCGCGCGGGAGGCATCCGCGGTTCATCGGAACTTTTGCTTCGTAGAATTTCCTGACGTCTTCAACCGTCTTTGCACCGGGAACTTTTCCTGCATTGAGATACTGGACAAAGAGACCGCGCTCGGGGTCTGACCAGAGCGGACCGTCAAGGTAATTTCCGGGGCAGATTGCGTTAACCTTGATGCCATATTCGCAAAGCTCAAGCGCAAAGCTCTGGACAAGACCGATGCCGCCGAACTTCGAGCCTGCATATGCAAAGTTCTTGTTTGAGCCTTCAAGACCTGACTTTGAAGATATCGTGACGATATCAAAGAGCTTGTCGGGGGCGGCTTCGTGCTGCGCCTGCATAATGATGGAGGCATATTTGCAGCAGAGGAAAAGACCCGTGTAGTTTATGGATGTGACGAAATCCATATCCTTCTTTTCAAAGGTCGCAAGCGGACCGGAGCGGACAACACCTGCGTTTGCAACGAAAAGATCAATTCCGCCGAAAAGCTCGACGGTCTTTGCAACCATTTCAGCAACGCTCTCATCGTCTGCAACGTTGACGGCAACTGCTGCCGCGCGCTCGCCGAGGCTCTTTGCAACCTCTTCCGCGAGCGGGAGATTCATATCCGCGATAACAACGGATGCGCCCTCTCCGTAAAGTTCTTCGGCAATGCCTTTTCCGAAGCCCTGAGCCGCGCCTGTGACGACGACTATCTTTCCGCCGAGTCTGCCGGGAGCAGACGGACGGTTGTTGATGTTCGCCTTTGCAAGCTCACACCATTTTGTCATATCAACGCTCATTTATTTACACTTCCTTATAGCATTTTTATATATCTATTTTAACAGAATATGAGAGCTTATGCAATAAATAAAATAATGTTTGTCAGAGGTTATGAGTTATGATAAAATAGATTCATCTGTGTTGGCTCAACTCAACCGGAACAAACTATATTATCAACGATATAGATTTGTATATTGAAGCAAGGCAAGTTGTTGCTGTATGAAATGCCTTCCCCTTGAGGGGAAGGTGGGTTGCGAAGCAACCCGGATGAGGTGGAAAGGTA
>JAZSHZ010000171.1:0-6474 GCA_045533555.1 Eubacteriales bacterium | reverse complement strand
AATAAATATCCACCCGCATAGCGGGTGGTTTTTCATTTTCGGGCATAGCCCTAATAATACAGGCAACGCACAAGTGCGTCTTTTATTGGCCTGCCAGCCACGCATAGGATTACTTGCTACCCGTAAACGGGTCTCTTGGATCGAAGATACTTAACTGATCAGCTTGTTTATCTTCTTTTAATTGATTCGCTATATAATTCTTTATGGCAGTTGTGTTTTTACCTGTTGTATCAACATAATATCCTTTGCACCAAAACTCACGATTCCTATATGCAAATTTCATGTTGCCGAATCTTTGAAATATCATTAAGCTACTCTTCCCCTTTAAGTATCCTACGAATCCTGATACACTCATTTTGGGCGGAATACTTATCAACAAATGTATATGGTCAGGACAGATTTCTCCCTCTATTATTTCCACTCCTTTCCATCGACATAGCATCCGTAATATCTCCCGTATCGCCTCTCTGTGTTCACCATAAAATACTTTTCTTCTGTACTTCGGCGCAAATACTATATGATATTTGCAATTCCACTTTGTATGTGCTAAACTATGTGTGGCATTATTTTGTTCTTGCATTTTAATGTCCTCCTTATGTGTTTTTTAAGCGTAACTGGCAGGTCACTCTTATACTATAACACATAAGGAGTTTTTCTGTCTTTTCCATAGGCAATAGCCTCTTTTGAACCCCGCCACTATGGCGGGGTTTTCTTTATACAAAAAAATTACGCAATCTTTCGATTGCGGAATTTTTTTATCAGAGTGCTTTGAGCTTTGCTTCGAGAAGCTCCTTGATGGCGGCGGGGTCGCCCGCGCCCTTGAGCTCCTTCATGCACGCGCCGAAGAGCGCCTGCATTGCTTTGACCTTTCCGCCCTTGAAATCCTCAACGGCGCGCGGATTCTCGCCGATGATTCTGTCTATAACCGCTTCCATTGCGGAGGAATCGACCTTGCGGTCAAGTCCCTGCTCCTTGCAATATGCAATCGGGTCAACGCCGTCTTCAATGACTGCGATGAGAATCTTCTTGCCCGCGGTTCTGTTTATATCGCCGCCGTCAACCATCTTGATGATTGCCGCAAGCTGATCTGCCGTGATCTCAAGCTCGGAGAGAGTTTTTCCGTCCTTGCGGAGAACGCCTGCGCAGTCTGTCAATATCCAGGTTGCGCTATCCTTTGCGTTGCAACCGAGCGCGACAACATCGTCGAGAAGCTTTGTGAGCTTCTGATTCGGAATGAGCATCTCGATTTCCTTCTCGGAAATGCCTGCCGCTCTGTATTCCTCTGCCTTCTCGTCAACCTCGACGGGCTTCTGAGCCTTGATCTGCTCGAGCCATTCGTCATCAATGATGATAGGCATAAGGTTTGCATCCGGGAAATAGCGGTAGTCCGCTTCCGTTTCCTTATTTCTCATTGCAAACGTCTTGCCGCTTGCATCATCGAAACGTCTTGTCTCCTGAACGAGCTCTTCTGTCTCAAATTCGAGCGCATCCATATGGCGCTGAGCCTCATAGCGGATTGCGCGGTCGATTGCATCAAACGAGCTCATATTCTTGTTTTCAGTTCTGACGCCGAACTCCTCGCTGCCCTCGGGGCGGACGGAGATATTGACGTCGCAACGCATTGCGCCTTCCTCACACTCAGAGATGCCGCCGTTGCGGAACATCGACTTGAGTTTATTGAGATAGACGAGAACTTCCTCTGCCGAGCGGAAATCCGGCTGAGTTACGATTTCGATAAGCGGAACACTCGTTCTGTTGAAATCGACGTAGGAATGCTTTCCCTCGTGGACGGGCTTACCCGCATCCTCTTCCATATGAATCTGCTTGATGCGGACATCGCGGCTTCCTGCGGAAGTTTTGAGTGTGACGCATCCGTTTGTGCATATCGGGTGATTAAGCTGAGTTATCTGATATGCGCAGGGAAGGTCGGGATAATAGTAGTTCTTTTTGTCAAACGTGGTATATCTGCTGATCTCGCAGTTGAGCATAAGACCTGCCGTAACCGCGAGCTCGACGACGCGCTTGTTCATAACGGGGAGCATTCCCGGCATACCGCTGCAAGCGGGGCAAACGCAATCGTTAGGCTCCTTTGCCGCGGAATGACCGCCGCAGGAGCAGAATATCTTAGATTCGGTCGAGAGCTCAACGTGTGTCTCAAGACCGATGACAAGCTCATATTTCATAATTATTCACCCATCCTTTCAACACTGCCCGCAAGGCTTAAGAGCGCACTTTCGCCGAATGCCTTGCCGATGAGCTGAACACCGCCGCTGACGAGTGCGGGAGCACCCGTGAGGTTTGCGGCGGAAGTGAAGACATTTTCGGAGAATACCTTTCCGAACGCTTCAGCGATATCATATGCCTCAAACTCGCCCTTGCTGCAAGCGGGAGCGAGGATTGCATCAAAGCTTTCCATAAGCGCCGCAATCTTCTCGGATACAACGCGGCGAACCTTAAGTGATTTGCCGTAGCAAGCTTCATAGCGGTTCTTTGAAAGAACATCCGAGCCATAGAGAATAGTCGCCTTCGTGAGGAAATTGAAGCCCTCTGTTCTCGAATTGACATAAAGCTCATCAATGTTTCTGTATTCCGATGCGCGGTGACCGTATTTTACACCGTCATAACGGGAGACGTTGTTGCAGGTTTCTGCAGTCATAAGGATCTGCCAAGCCGTGTTTGCGATATCGAATATATCGAGGGAAACCTCTTCGACGGTCACACCTGCGGCTTTGAGCTTATCCGCATATGCGCGAACCTTTGCCTGAGTCTCTTCATCTGCCTTTGCAAGAAGCTCGGAAACGATGCAGACGCGCTTTCCCGAAACATCCTCATCCGCCTTATAGGAATATTCCTTATCGCGGAGGCTCGTTCCGTCCTTATCATCGTGGCCTGCGATCACGCCCATGATTTCTGCGACCTTACCTGTGTTTGCCGCATAGACACCGAGTGTTTCGCCCGATGCCGCGCAGGAGACGATTCCATAGCGCGAGACAGTTCCGTAGGTCGGCTTTAAGAAGCAGACACCCGAAAGCGCTGCAGCGCGACGCGGTGCGCCGTTCATATCGACGCCGAGAGCCGCCTCAACGGAGCCGCTTGCGATGAGCTCTGCCGCCGCGCCGAGAAGCTTCGCGCTCTTCTCCGCATAGTATGAAAATTCTCCGACGAGGTCGAGACCGAATTCGCCGACATGGGTCTTTCCCGAAACGGAATAGCCCTTTGCTTCAAGCCTTGTGACAGCCTCTGCGCTGAAGAGCGGAGAGAAGCCTTCGAGAATGCGCGAGCCTGCCGTCGTCGGTGCGCCCTTGACGAGAACAGTGTCATCAACTGCGATGTTTCCGTTTTCGGATATCATTGTTGCATAATATTTGTTCATCTCAATACACCTCACTTAACAAGTCGCGGAACCTGCCAACTGTCCTCACTGCGGGCGGGAGCGCCTTCGAGAAGGCTTTCACGCGTAAACGGCTGAACTCTTTCGTCCTCGCGGAGAACATTGGTCATAGGCATAACGTAAATCATTTCTTCGACATTTTCTGTGTCTACCGTTGCAAGAGCCGCTTCGCTTTCCTTCATTGAGCTGAAAATGCCCTGCATTGTGCTCTCCTCTTCATCCGTGAGCGCAAGCTGATTGAGCTGCTGCGCGTTGGAGAAGGTCGAGCGCTTTTCGCTGTGACGCTTTGCACCGGGCATTGCCGCCTGGCGATCTGCGAGAGCGTTTGTGCTTCCGAGGAGGTGAACATCCTCAAGTTGCTGATTGGTAACCTCGCTCGGTGCGCCAAGGAGAAGATCCTGCGCGTTGCCGTTGAGCGGGAACGCGATGACATCGAGAATCTTTTCTTCGTCGGTGAGGAGCATGACCATTCGGTCAATACCCGGAGCCATACCCGCGTGGGGCGGTGCGCCATACTGGAACGCCGTGTAGAGAGCGTTGAAGCGGCGCTTGAGCTCGTCCTCACTGTAGCCCGCGATTTCAAACGCCTTCTTCATAACGTCGATATCGTGGTTTCTGACGGCACCGGAAGCAAGCTCGATGCCGTTGCAGACGAGGTCATACTGATATGCGAGGACCTTCGTCGGGTCATCGCCGAGAAGCGCTTCCATTCCACCCTGCGGCATGGAGAACGGGTTATGAGTGAATATCGTGTCGCCCGTTTCCTCATCAATTTCATACATCGGGAAATCGACGATGAAGCAGAATTCAAATGCATCATCGCGGATGAGGTCGAGCTGTTCCTTCTTTGCAAGCCAAGTTCTGATATGACCTGCCTTCTTCTCCGTATCTTCCTTCTTGTCATCACAGATGAAGAAGAGAGTCTCCCCTTCTTTGACGCCCGTGATATCGACGATTTCGGATTTCTTTGCATCGGAGAGGAACTTTGCGATCGGACCTGCGAAAACGCCGTCCTTGAGCGTGATATAGCCGAGACCGCCGAGACCGACTTCGGAGGAGGTCGCAAACTTGAGCGAATCCTCGAAGAACTTATTGGACTTACCGCGGCAATCAGCGACGATTCCGCGGACAGGCTTGCCCTTGAACGCGGGGAAATCAACATCGGAGAAGAAATCCGTGAGGTCGCAGATTATAAGCGGGTTGCGGAGGTCGGGCTTGTCGGAGCCGTATTTCATCATGGACTCCGCATATGTTATGCGGCGGAACGGCTTCGGGGTAACCTTCTTGTCAGAGAAGGTCTTGAATGTGTCATAGATGACGTCCTCGCAGACATCGAGAACCTCTTCCTGAGTTGCGAAAGCCATCTCAAAGTCGAGCTGATAGAACTCGCCCGGAGATCTGTCTGCTCTTGCATCCTCATCGCGGAAGCAGGGAGCAATCTGAAAATATCTGTCAAAGCCCGAAACCATAAGGAGCTGCTTGAACTGCTGCGGAGCCTGCGGAAGAGCATAGAACTTTCCGGGGTGCTTACGGCTCGGAACAAGGAAGTCACGCGCGCCCTCGGGTGAGGATGCTGTGAGGATCGGTGTCTGGATGTCGAGGAAGTTCTTTCCCTCCATCTTGTCGCGCAGGAAGCGGATTATCTTCGAGCGCTTGACGAGGTTATCGTGATTCCTCGGATTACGAAGATCGAGATAGCGATATTTGAGGCGGAGCTCATCCTTGCTCTGGCGAGATGCTCTGACCTCAAACGGGAGCATATTATGGCTCTTGCCGAGGATCACGAGCTTGTCTGCGCGAAGCTCAACTTCACCTGTTGCAATTTTTGCGTTGACGGTCTCCTCTGCTCTCTTTTCGACAACACCCTCAACGGATATGACCGTCTCGCGGTTGACGTTTGCAAGGAGCGCCTCATCGTGAACAACGACCTGAGTAACGCCCGTATAGTCGCGAAGGTCGATGAATATGACGCCGCCGTGGTCACGGACAACGTCTACCCAGCCTGCAAGCTGAACGGTTCTGCCGATATGCTCATCGCGGATATCGTTGCAGAATAGGGTTCTGTACATTAGTAAAACCTCCCAAATAAAGTTTTGAAAAAACAGAAGCCCCGGGGAACATCGAAATATTCCCCGGGACGAGCAAACATAAAAATATAAGCCCGCGGTGCCACCCGCATTGACGCGACGAAAAACGCGCATCCTCTTTTGACCTTATTGAATTTGTTTTTTCATCGGAGCGTTCCCGCGCTTACTACTCATCTCAAATGCGCTTTCAGTCCATGACGCATTCTCCCTGACAGACTTTCCGAAAAAGCCGAGTCTCCGATGATTATTATAACAAACAGAATTTTCTTTGTCAATAATATTTTATGCGGGGAATTCGCGTTTTATACTGAAAAATCATATATTCCGCATATTAAACAACAGATCCTATCAAATAAAAAAGCTGATATGCCCGCATACAGCAAAACACCGATAGTTGACAGCCAAAACAAAAAACTCATCGAAAAACGATGAGTTTTTTCTGCGAGAGTTTCACTAAAAAGATACCTTTTGATAAGGTATTTACACAAAAAGGACGCCTTTTTGACTACTCCATTTATTATTTCAATTAGAAAAGTTGTCCCGGGAGTTTTAATTTTTCTTTATAAGAAAATTTTTTATCAAATTCCTCTGCTTCTTCCTCAGGGAAAAGATATACCTCTGGTGGTCCGTATTCTCCCGTTATGCCGCTTAAATATCCGGGAATTAACTCTTTGCACAGGAAGAATGATGCGTCTGCACCTTCAGGCAGTCCGTGATAACGGAGTCCAAATTCACTTGCAAATGTAAATCCGCTTTTGCCATAGAAGTTAATATTCCCTTCAAAACACACTGCACCAAAGCCAAGTTCGGTAGCTTTCGCGATTGAATAATCAAGCAAAATTTTACCATAACCTTGTCTTTTAAGCTTTGGTGTAACACAAATAGGACCCATTGTCAGAATCGGAATATTTCTTCCATCATCTGCTTTGATATTTGCTTTTACAAACACATTTTGCCCGATAATTTCGCCATCCTTTTCCATAACAAAGTCAAGCT
>JAZSHZ010000082.1:0-6583 GCA_045533555.1 Eubacteriales bacterium | reverse complement strand
CCCATCTAATTATTTGTTAGTTATTTTGTGGCTGGCAGAGTGAAGTTGTGCAGAAGTGGAAGTGGTAAGAGTAGTGTTGATATGGTGTTTTTATATATAAAGAGAGGAAACAAGCGTCTTCACAGAAACGCTTGTTTCCTCTGTATTATTTTATTGTTCGTTTGTGTTTGTGAGTTATGTTTGCGTTCGGTTTTATATTGCTTTTTAGGTCTATGGATTTTATACAGAAATGCCTAATGTGGATTTATTCCATATGTGAACGGATAAATTCCATTGTTGGGTATAAGGCATAATGATATACTCAAGTTAAAATGAGAGGAAGTGTTGAAATGAAAAGAAAAATAAGAACACCGTATTTTGAGATAGGAACAAAAAACTACATATACGGGGATAGGGTTTTAGAATATGCAAAGGCAGCAGATGCAGCAGCAGAGAAGTACGATATTGATGTTCTCTTCATTACGCCTGCAGTTGAAATACGCAGAGTGTGCGAGAACACAAAGAATCTTATTGTCCTTGCTCCGTATATGGATACGCTCCGTCCCGGACGTGGAATGGCAGATATTCTTCCTGAAGCGCTTAAAGACGCCGGCGCGGAAGGTGTTGTTGTGAATCACTGTGAAAAACCAATGTCGCTTCCACAGATAAAGGCAACTATTGACCGTGCTAATGAACTTGACATGCTGGTTTTTGCCTGTGCTGATACGATAGACGAAGCAAAGGCTATTGCACAGCTTCACCCCGATATTATCAATCCTGAACCGTCTGAACTTATTGGAGGAACGAGCGGTGGAGTAAGTGATATGGGATTTGTCAAGGAAGTAATTGCTGAAATAAGAAAGATTGATTCCGATATCCTTATTGAGCAAGCTGCAGGTATCACAAATGGAGAACAAGTCTATGATTTTATTATGGCGGGCTCGGAAGCTGCCGGTGCTGCATCGGGTATTATGAATGCAGAAGACCCAATTGCGATGATAGATGAAATGATTGCTGCAACACGTCGAGCAGCTGATGATTTAAAGAAAAGAGGTTAAAAGGTAATGATTTTCAAACATAAATTCAAGGTAAACTCAAACGATAAGGCAATTACATTTCATAATGTCACGAAAGAACTGAAAGAAGCAGTGAAGCAATCAAAAATAAAGGATGGTGTTGCAGTAGTATACTCTCATCATACAACCTGTTGTGTTATAACGCAGGAATGTGCATTTGACATGTCTATGACAGGACTTGAAACACTTCAGCAGGATCTTGTAAATGTTATGGACAGGATGGTTCCTGAATGTAAACATGAAGGAATATATCTCCATCCGGGTCCCAAAGCTCTTGACTTTGCCGAAGAACACGGTGAAGATGCGAGAGGTTGCCACAACACGGATGCACATCTTCGTTCATCAATAATCGGAAGAAGTGAAACGATAGTCGTTGACGATGGCGAAGTAGACCTCGGTGAATTCGGTTTTGTATATTTTATCGACTTTGATAGCACCCGTGCAAGAAGCAGAACGGTTCAGATTATGATAATAGGAGAATGATGTTATGAGAATAGGCCTTTTACCATTGTACATAGAGCTCTACGATATTTATGTTGAAAGCATTCGCCCAAGGCTTAATATGTTTTATGAAACTGTCGTAAAAGAAATAGAAAAGCGCGACGTTGAGGTTGTTAGAAGTCCGTTTTGCAGAATCGAAAACGAATTCAAAGAAGCAGTTAATAAGTTTGAGGAAGAAAAGGTTGATGCGATAATAACATTGCATATGGCATATTCACCATCTCTTGAAAGTATCGATGCGCTTTGCAATACGAAGCTTCCGATAATTGTACTTGATACGACAGAAACGTTTGAATTTACTGCAACTCAGAATCCTGATGAGATAAATTACTGCCATGGAATACACGGTGTTATGGATATGTGCAGTATGTTGAAACAGCGCAGAAAAGCTTTTGCTATTGCAGCAGGACACTATTGTTTCTCTAATTGCATTGACCGTGCTATTTCTTATGCAAGAGCGGCAAAAGCAGCAAATTCACTTTTAGGTATGCGCGTCGGTGTTGTTGGCGAAGCTTTTCGTGGGATGGGAGACTTTGCAGTACCATACAGTGAACTTTCCGAGAACTTCGGTATTGAGGCATTCGATGTGGAGGATACTGAACTCAAAGCATTTTATGATGCAGTGACCGATGCGGAAATCTCTGCAGAAAAAGAAGAAAACGAAAAGCTTTACGATTTCTCTGGTGAGATAATTGAAGAAGAATATAACGAGAACATAAAAAGTTGTCTTGCTGTAAGAAAATACATAGAGGAAAATAATCTTTCTGCATTTTCTATAAACTTTTTAAATTTTGACAGAGAGGAATTTCCGCTCAAATCGATGCCTTTTATTGAAACGTGCAAAGCAATGGATCGTGGTATCGGTTATGCAGGTGAGGGTGATGCTCTTACAGCATCATTTACAGCTGCACTTCTTTCTGCATATCCTGAAACAAGCTTTGTTGAAATCTTTTGCCCGGACTGGAATAACAATATGGTATTTTTAAGCCATATGGGTGAAATTAACTACCGTATTGCAGACGCCAAGCCCTGCATATCCCGTGCAGGCGGTAAATTTACACAGAGTGAGTTTCCGTATGTTGGATACACAAGAATGAAGCCCGGGAACGGCGTATATGTCAATATAAGCCGAGATTCTGACGGATATCAGATGCTTATAGCTGAAGCAGAAATACTCCCGATTGATAATGACGATTTCAAAAATTCAATGCGAGGCTGGATGCGCCCGAAAAATTCAGCAACAACAGCAGAGTTTCTCGAAAAACTCAGTATAAACGGTGCAACTCATCACAGTAGTTTTGTATATGGTGCAACAGTCTTGGAACTTGAATATTTTGCCCGTCTCTGTAATATGAAGTGCGTTGTGATATAAAGGAGTAATGATTATGTTTAATCTTATAATGACTGATTATGATAAACATATCTACGAAAAGGAGCTTTTTGATTTTATACCGACAAAGTTTATCGACTGTCATATTCACCTCTGGAAAAACACCTTCACTCCATACGGCTCGTCAAACGGAGGAGCCACATGGACAAGAGTTATGGCAGATGAAATGAACGCAGAGCATCTTCAGGATGCATTTGCAAGGCTTTTTCCGAAAAACGAGGTAACACCTTTGGTTTTCGGCGGGTGTACCTGTGTTCATGCAGAAACAAACGAGTATGTAGCAGAATCCGCAAAGAAATACGGATTTCCTATCCTTTACAGAACTCATTATGCAATGGCGCCTGATGAACTTGAAGCCGATGCAAAGCGTAATGGCTTTATAGGAATAAAGCCCTATCTGACGCATTGTCCGTCATACATTCCGATACCTGAAATACGCATATTCGACTTTTTGCCATATGAGCATCTTGAGGTCGCTAACAGAAACGGCTGGATAGTCATGCTTCATATTGCACGATCAAAGAGGCTTCGAGACGAGTTAAATGTTGCCCAACTTATGGAGATTGAAAAGAAATTTCCGAATGTAAAGCTTGTTGTTGCACATATCGGACGTGCTTATTCAAAACAGGATATCGGCGATGCGTTTGAGATACTCAAGAATACAAAGAATATGATGTTCGATTTTACTGCAAATGTCTGTGATGATGCAATTAGGGCTTGCATAGAAGCTGTCGGAACAAAGCGTCTTATGTTCGGATCTGATCTTCCTGTTGCAATAATGAGAATGTTCCGCACAACAGACGAAACAGGCTTCTATTATAACAATGTTCCGCGCGGTCTCTATGGCGATAAGTTCGATGATCCGCATATGAAGCTTTCCGACCGGGAGGATATAACACTTATGATTTATGAGCAGATTCTTGCTCTCAAGCGTGTAGCCCAGGAATTAAAGCTTTCTGACAGTGCTGTTGAGGATATAATGTGTGGTAATGCAAAGCGCCTCATTGACGACGTGAAATAAAGGAGAAGATCATGAAGTGTTACATAGGCCTTGATATAGGAACATCGGCGATAAAGGGTGTTCTTCTCTCACAAAGCGGAGAGATACTTGCCACGGAATCTGGACAGTTTGAATACTGCTTACAAGACAGAGCAAAGCTTATGAAGCCTGATATGTTTCTCAAAACGTGCTTTGATGTGATAAAACGCCTTGCTGAATATCCGGACGCAGAAGTTGCAGCGATTTGTCCTAGTGGTGCCAGCGGAAATCTCATCCTTTTGGATGAGTGCTTCTCTCCGATGACTCCAATAATTGGGTGGCAGAGTAAGATTTGTGAATCTGAGTTTAATACTTATTTTTCTTGTAAAAAACAAGAAGAAATATACCGCAAGGTCGGCTGGCCTGCGATAAACTCATTTCCGCTTGCGTATCTTATGTGGATGAAGAAAAACAGACCGGAACTTATTGAAAACTCTGCGATGATATGTATGCATATCGAGTATCTCAACTTTGCTCTTTGCGGAAAATTTGGTATATCTCACTCGATGGGAACACCGTTTTATCTGATCGATCAGCAAAATGGAGAATATAACAAAGAACTTCTTCGATTACTTGATATAAGTGAAGAGAAGCTTCCGGCAATACATAATAAAGGCTATGTTCTTGGAAATGTAACGGAAGATGTTGCGGGAAGATTAAAAGTAGGGAAAAACACCAAAATTGTCCTTGGCACATTTGACCATCCGTCCGGTGCAGTTGGTGCCGGTGTATTTGAAAAGGGAGATATGCTTCTTTCTTGTGGCACTTCATGGGTAGAGCTTTTTCCTGCGGAAAGTAGGGAAGAAGCAATACAGACAGGTTCGCTTACAGACAGATTCCTTCTTTCGGGTATGCCATACTGCATTATGCGTTCTCTTGAATCGGTAAGTGAAAAAATGGCTAAATACCGCACGTATTTTTTTGGAGATATATCCTTTGCAGATTTTGATGCATATGCCGAAAAATCCAAGCTTGGATGTAACGGGTTGAGTTTCGATCTTAGCTGTGGAGATTATGAAAAGGCAGAAGGTTTTGCAAAATCTGACATAGCGCGAGCTATTATCGAAAGTGCGGCAAAGCTTCTTTCTGAACATCTTTCGGACATAGAAAGCTTGGGGGTTGAAGCAAAGCGTATTACTATAATCGGCGGAATAACAAATTCACCTGTCTGTATCAGAATAATTGCAGAAAGCATTGGAAGAGAGGTTCGTAGTATAAACGGAGTCTCTGCAGGTGCTGTCGGAAGTGCGATTGTTGCCGCAGTCGGCATCGGAGACTTTGAAAGTGAAAAAATCTGTTTTGAAAAAATGAATTTTGAGGAAATAATATTTTAATATGGATATAAAAGTTAAAAATACGGTTCAACTCAGCAAAAGCCTTATGTGGTGTCTTGGAATAACATTCACAATAATTACTATTGCAAAAACCAACTACTGCGCATCTATCACTTTTATTGTAAGTAGGGGAGTATTTTCAAAATCGGAGGCGGGTTTTATAAACTCTGCATATTTTCTTGTCTATTCGCTTTTTCAGATATTCGGCGGCAAGCTGCTTGACGGAATATCTCCGTATTTTGCCGTTTCGTTTTCAATATTAGGAGGTGTTGCGACAAATCTTGCACTTGCTTTTACTACATCTTTTGTTCCTGTAATGATATTATGGACGTTGAATGGATTCTTTCAGTTTTCTGCATGGCCGGGACTTATAACGCTTGCTGCAGAGGCACTTTGTGATGAACACAAGAAATGTGGTGTTTCTCTCGTTACCCTTGCGATAGCAGTAGGGAGTATGTTAAGCTATGCACTTGCACCCGTAATACTAGAAAGATTCGATTGGGAAGGCCTTTGTATCTTTAACGGTGCAATACTTGTTGTTTGCTATATTTATTGGCGAGTGCTGCAGAGAAAGACAGACGGAATCATATACATCAAAAGAAAAAATAAGACCCCGGAAGTCGCTTTTCAAAAAGATGCAGAGGTGCCCGAATCTGTTTTTTCAGTATATATGAGAAGTGGACTCATGCTTGTATTCTTTGTAGTTCTCTTTGGTGCCACAGGTGCAGGTGTAAAAACATGGATTCCTACCATGATGCTTGAAAATTACAATGTTTCAACGATAGGGTCAGGATTCCAGACATCACTTGTTTATATCTGTAATATGTTCGGGATATTTATCTTTATGCGTTACGGAAAATACATACGCAATGAAACCGGCGTACTGTGGGTATTATATGGATCAACTATACCTTTTGCCTTGATACTCCTCGGTATAGGGAGTATTCCTCAAACGCTTGCGCTCATTTGTTTCATCTTCATAAGCACACTAACGTATTGTTCGATCAATATAACGGCTATGATGTCGGTACGCCTTTCGGAAAAGGGGGTTGGGCATAGCGGAAGTCTTGCAGGTATCGCAAACGGATTTTCGGCACTTAGCATAGTTGTTGCAAGTGCTCTTTTTGGATATGTGGCAGATCATTTTGATTGGCAGATAGTAATAATTTGCTCTCTCGTTTTCCTTTTAGTTTCGGTATTACTTATAATTCCTGCATATTTTATGTGGAAAAAATTTATAAATAACTGAAATAACAGAATAAAA
>JAZSHZ010000317.1:0-3557 GCA_045533555.1 Eubacteriales bacterium | reverse complement strand
TCAATCCTTGAAAGATATATTTTCTTAATTATATATCTTATAAGGATATATGTCAAGAATAACAGTATCCTCAAAATCCACACTAATTCACATATACGGATTTATAATATACATATCATTGGAGGTGTGGAAATGGAGTATATAGATTATATAGAATTATTCAGAAAGAGATTGACGGAGCTTCGCGTTCAAAAAGGGGTTTCATCCAGAGATATGAGTCTGTCACTCGGTCAATGTGCCAGTTATATAAACAAAATTGAAAACAAACGAACACTACCTTCACTCACAGGATTTATATACATTTGCGAATATTTCGGCATCACGCCGCAAGAGTTTTTCGATGTTGAAGAAAAAGAACCAATGCGTTCAAATGAAATTTTAAAAGCCTTTGAAAAGCTCACCCCGACACAAGCGGAGCACGTGCTTGAAATCGTCAGAGATCTGACCGAAAAGAAATGATAACACCCGCGTTGCAAAAATCGCAACGCGGGTGTTATTGTTTGGAGTTTAGAATGAAATTTTTAGCTGTTGCTTTTCGTTCGTCATAAATGAATTAAAGTTCTGAATCAAGTGTTGAATATTTTCTTCTTCGCTGTGTTCGGAAGTGTTGTAAGAATCACTTGCCGGCATATAAGCTATAAAGCTCTCCATATCCGTCGGATAATCAAAATCCGCATATATATTCTCAATTTCACTCAATAAGCTATCAGGAGCTTGTATTTTTTCTTTTAGCTCAGATAGGACAATATATCGGATCAATCTCATGTTGGCTTCTTCATTATTTTCGAGTTCAGGTGTGTTGGAGATAACATCTTCGATTAAGGACAAAATTACATCCTTCTCAGTACTTTCAGAAATAAGCAATGATATTATCTCGGGAGTATCAATTTCCGGATTGAGTTCAATGATTTTTCCTGCATATAATATTGCATTCTTCGGAGATAAAATATTCTTTTCAATCCCCCAATAAATACTACGCCAAGACAACAAAGCTATATATTTGTCAAAATCAATTTTCACCATATTTACTCCTCAATGAAGATATTTTCGGGATTATGGCATTTGCTTTTCAAGCAATCCAAATGACAGAATACTTGTTGGTCTTCCTGATTGTTTTCGTCTTCCCAATTGATGGTAATCAAAAGAGACGTAACCTTTTCCTGTTCTCTTTCAATGGTTTTGCCACAGAATATACATTGAAGCTTATTCATTGTTTTTGCCTCATAACTCACATGAAACATTGTTTTTTAGTGCTGTTATCATAGAATCGTATTCTTTGTCTGAAAATGTGGTGTTCTCTTCGTCAAGAGTTTCGAGCAATGTCATTACACTTGAAATGGCATCTTCATACATTTCGTCATATACATATAAATCCGTGAACCAAAGAACGTTTACCCAATCAACCAACGCTTGTTTTGCAATAGTGCCTTTTCTATAACTTTCAATAGCATTTATAACATCTGAGACGGTTACACATTCGGGACTTTCTATATCTGCATTATGTAAGTCTTTTCCAAAAACATTATGCAAATCAGAAATGTCGCTTTTGAATTGTTTAAAATAGAATAGTGCGTTATTCATACTCATTTTTCCTTTCTATGAATTAGATTTCCATAAGGATCATATGATTCCTTATATACTCGTAACGTTTTACCATTACTGTCGATAATTTTATAATATATGGCCTTAGAACCAGGAACTCTTCCCGGATTCGTCATAATAACAGTATAAGTCCCATCACTGTTAGATAGTATAGTGTAACTGTTATAATTGTTTGAACTTCCTTTGAAAAAAGATTTAACTCCCTTTTGTATTTTTTTAGGTAACTTGTCTATATTACGTAAGGCTGAATTTTTTGAAGATTCTGAATAAATCTTTTTTTCTCTCCCCTTCGTTCTTCCAAAGTTTCCGCCTTTTCCTCCGCCCATTAAGCAGTCACCTGCTTTCGGGATTTTGAAAACTCACTTTCAAAGGCGAGAATATTTATTCCACTATCCTTATATTCCTTGAAAATGTCGTCGGGTGCAGAACCGTAAACTATTATGTTTTGAGGACTTAATCTTCTGACAAGCTCAGACAAACCAAGTTTGAAATGTTCCCTGTCATCCTTGCATTTAATGCAACCGTGTGTTCCGACGGAAATAGTTTTATTCATCTCTATTCCGTCAAAACAAAAGTCATAAGTTCGTTCATCGTTGAATCTGACATTCGGAATTATTTCAATTCCGTTCTTTTGCATCCAATTCGCCAAAGCTCTGCCACGGTATGTATTCCACTGTTGCATCACAAGAGGCATATTTCGATAGAGACTGAAATCAGGCGAAATTACACCCTTGAATTTCTTGAGCTTTTCGAGATATTGTTTAGGATTTTTCCATAATCTTTCAAACTTTATATCATGCTCATAGAACATAACAAAGCTTCCGAAGTCCTTACAGTTTTTTGCCATAGCCTTTGAAAAGGGAATCAAAGCTTCGGGCAAAATATCGCTCGTTCTGATTTTGGGTAGCTCAATATATCCGTCATAGTCAGCATCACAGACCAAAAACGAATTGAACACATCACGATTATTAAATTGTTTTTCTTTCATGTATTTTAGCATTACTCCTTATATTTGAATTTTGTTCAATCTGCCGATAGACAGTCTTTTAAGAATATGCTAAAATACATTCATAGTCAGTGATGTGCATTTTTGCATATCCGAGATAAACACATAGGTTATACCGCGCCAACGGTTTTCTTATGTGTTTTTTCTTTTTTCTAGGTAAAGCCCATTAAATCAGCTCCTTTTCTTTTTCACAGATTATATCAATATATTTAATTTCTGTCAATCACAAACAACACCCGCGTTGCAAAAAATCTGCAACGCGGGTGTTGTTGTTTGGTTGGTTAGCGGCTTTGTCATTTTAAGCCGAGATGACAAGGGTTGATCAGTTTCACCACTCTTGTAGGGGACGGCGTCCTCGACGTCCCGCATTCATTTTTGTGTTTTGGATTATTTGCCATCAATGGTTTATATGTCTTGTTTTACAGGTCACCCGTTTCGCAAATTCGCTCGGGCGGTCGGGGACGCCCGCCCCTACGATGTTGCTTCTGAAACTGACTTCTCCATTCTTCCCATTAACAATGGTCTCTTGATACAATCAAAGAATCCGCATAGCAAAAAATCTGCAACGCGGGTGTTTGGGTTACGTATTTGTTGGCGGATTTGTCATTTCAATTCGAGATGACAAGGGTTGATCAATTTCACCACTCTTGTAGGGGACGGCGTCCTCGACGTCCCGCATTCATTTTTGTGTTTTGGATTATTTGCCATCAATGGTTTATATGTCTTGTTTTGCAGATCACCCGTTTCGCAAATTCGCTCGGGCGGTCGGGGACGCCCGCCCCTACGATGTCGGTTCTGAAACTGACTTCTCCATTCTTCCCATTAACAATGGTCTCTTGATACAAATCAAACACCCGCGTTGCAAAAATCGCAACGCGGGTGTTTGGGGTATGTATTTGTTGGCGGATTTGTCATTTCAATTCGAGATGACAAGGGTTGATCAGTTTCA
>JAZSHZ010000031.1:0-5240 GCA_045533555.1 Eubacteriales bacterium | reverse complement strand
AATTGACGGAGCATATAAGCTTGTTTCGCAGATTCATTTTGATAATGCGTACTACAGAAACGATATAGGCGCAAAGGCGCTCAAGGCAAGGGAGGAGTAAACGATGGTATACAGAGTATATGTCGAAAAGAAAAAAGAGCTTGCAAACGAAGCGCGCGCGCTTCTTTCCGATGCAAGAACACTTCTCGGTATAACAAGTCTTACCGATGTGCGCGTCATAAATCGCTATGATGCAGAAAACATAGCGGAAGAGCGTTTCAACTATGCAAAGCAGACGGTTTTCTCCGAGCCTCAGCTTGATATTGTTTCCGAGGATATAAATGTATGTTCGTGCGATGCATCGGTATTTGCTGTCGAGCCGCTTCCGGGTCAGTTTGACCAGAGAGCGGATTCCGCGGCACAGTGCATCCAGATAATCTCGCAGGGTGAACGTCCGCTCATCCGCACTGCAAAGCTTTATGCGCTTTATGGTGCGCTCAGCGAGAACGAAGTAGCAGAGATCAAGAAATATGTCATCAACCCTGTTGAGTCAAGAGAAGCAGACCTTGCAAAGCCCGAGACTCTCAAGGTAGAATATGAAATTCCGACAGAGGTCAAGACTCTCGACGGATTCATCGACCTTGACCGAAAGGGCCTCGAGAGCTTCGTTTCTGAATATGGGCTCGCGATGGATGCGGATGATATCGAATTCTGCCAGAACTATTTCAAGACAGAGGGCAGAAATCCGACGATAACTGAAATCAGAATGATAGACACATATTGGTCGGATCACTGCCGCCACACGACCTTCCTCACGACGATTGACTCTGTCAAGTTTGAGGATGAGCTTTTGCAGAAGACATATGATGAATATATCGAGACACGCAAGGAAATTGGCAGAACGAAGCCGATCTGCCTTATGGATCTCGCAACCGTAGCAGTAAGATATCTCAAGAAGAACGGAAAGCTTAATAAGCTCGATGAATCCGAAGAGATAAATGCCTGCACGGTCAAAATTGAAGTCGAAGTTGATGGCGTAAAGGAGCCGTGGCTTCTTCTCTTCAAGAACGAAACGCACAACCACCCGACGGAGATTGAGCCGTTTGGCGGCGCGGCAACCTGCATCGGCGGTGCGATTCGAGATCCGCTTTCAGGTCGTTCCTATGTCTATGGCGCAATGCGCGTGACGGGTGCGGCAGATCCGCTCAAGCCCGTCAGCGAGACCATAAAGGGCAAGCTTCCGCAGAGAAAGATTGTAACTACTGCGGCGGCAGGCTACTCGTCCTACGGCAACCAGATAGGCCTTGCAACAGGTATTGTTGATGAGATATTCCATGAGGGATATGCGGCAAAGAGAATGGAAATCGGTGCAGTTATTGCGGCGGCTCCGCAGGAAAATGTGCGCCGTGAGCGTCCGGAAGCAGGGGATATCGTTATCCTCCTCGGCGGCAGCACGGGACGCGACGGTTGCGGCGGTGCAACAGGTTCTTCAAAGTCCCACACGGCAGAGTCTCTCGAGACCTGCGGTGCAGAGGTCCAGAAGGGAAATGCGCCTGAGGAAAGAAAGCTTCAGCGCCTCTTCCGCAATCCCGAAGCAAGCAAGCTTATCAAGCGTTGCAATGACTTTGGTGCAGGCGGCGTATCCGTCGCGATAGGCGAGCTTGCAGATGGCCTTGAGATAAACCTCAATGCAGTTCCGAAAAAATATGATGGCCTTGACGGAACCGAGCTTGCAATAAGCGAGTCTCAGGAGCGTATGGCTGTCGTTGTCGAGGCAAAGGATGCAGAGAAGTTCCTTGCTCTCGCCGCGGAAGAAAATCTTCAGGCATGCCCCGTTGCGGAAGTAACGGAGTCACCACGCCTCGTTATGAATTGGAATGGCAAGAAGATCGTCGATATCAGCCGTGAATTCCTCAATTCAAACGGTGCGGAAAAGCATATTGATATTGAAAGCACAAAGCCGAATCTCTGTGAGCAGAAAATCTCCGGAGGTTTTGCGGATAATTATAAGAGAATCGCAAGCGACCTCAATATTTGTTCAAAGCGCGGCCTTTCCGAGCGCTTTGACTCGACGATCGGCGCAGGAACTGTTCTTATGCCGTTTGGCGGAAAGAATCAGTTAACTCCGATTCAGGCAATGGTTCAGAAGATATCCGTTGAAAAGAAGCACACGGATGATTGCTCGTTTATGTCATGGGGCTACAACCCGTTCCTCACGGAGCAGAGCCCGTATCACGGCGCTTATATGGCAGTTGTCGAATCCGTATGTAAGCTCATTGCAACGGGTGCAGACTTTAACGACGTATATCTCACTTTCCAGGAATATTTCGAAAAGCTCGGCCGCGATGCAAAGCGTTGGGGCAAGCCGCTTGCGGCACTTCTTGGTGCATTCAAGGCTCAGAAGGAGCTTTCAATCGGTTCGATCGGAGGGAAAGACTCAATGAGCGGATCCTTTGAGGATCTCGATGTCCCGCCGACGCTCGTTTCCTTTGCGGTAACGACGGGCAAAGTCTCCGATGTAATGTCTCCCGAGTTTAAGAAGGCAGGCAGCAAGATTGTTGTCCTTTCTCCGGAATATGACGAAAATAATCTCCCGAAGACGGAGTCGCTCCTCGCGGTATTTGATAAGGTAACTGCTCTTATGAGAAGCGGCAAGGCTCTCGCTTGCTATACCCCGGGTATAGGCGGCATCGCTGAAGCTGTTATGAAGATGGCATTCGGTAACGGCCTCGGTGTAAAATTTGCTGACGGTGTTTCGGTCGAAAAGCTCTTTAAATACAGCTACGCTTCCTTCGTTCTCGAGGTTTCGGAGGATGTCGAAGGTGCGGAAGCTCTCGGTGTCGTAACTGATGACGGAAAGCTTACTCTCGGAGCAGAAAGCATCTGCCTCAATGAGCTTCTCGGAATTTACGAGGATAAGCTTGAGAGCGTCTATAGCTGCAATATTGAAGACCGCAAAGGTCCGATGGAGAATTTCGAATTTTCTGTAACGGAGCGCAAAGCTCCCGCAATCAAGGTTGCAAAGCCGAAGGTTCTTATTCCCGCATTCCCGGGAACAAACTGCGAATACGATTCTGCTAAAGCAATGCGCGATGCAGGTGCAGATCCTGAAATCATCGTTATCAAAAACCTCACGTCAGACGGAATCCGCGCAAGTGTTGACAGGTTCGCAACTGAGCTCAAGTCTGCACAGATGGTATTCATCCCCGGCGGTTTCTCGGGCGGTGACGAGCCTGACGGAAGCGGTAAGTTTATAACCGCGTTCTTCCGTAATTCGGCAGTTAAGGAAGGCGTGCATGATCTTCTCAATAACCGCGACGGACTTATGTGCGGTATATGCAACGGATTCCAGGCTCTTATAAAGCTCGGTCTTGTTCCGTATGGCAAGATTATCGATACCGATGAAAATTGCCCGACTCTCACGTTCAACACAATCGCACGCCATCAGTCTCGCATTGTCAGAACGAGAATTGCATCCAATAAATCTCCGTGGCTTGCGCTCACAAATGTCGGTGATGTCTACACTGTTCCGATATCTCACGGCGAAGGTCGCTTCCTTGCTGACGAAAAGCTTATCCGTGAGCTTGCCGCAAACGGACAGATTGCAACGCAGTATGTCGATTTTGACGGCAATGCGACAAGCGATGTCCATTTCAATCCGAATGATTCAATGTTCGCAATCGAAGGTATCACCTCTCCGGACGGAAGAGTCTTCGGTAAGATGGGTCATAGCGAGCGTAAAGGTATTGGACTTTACAAGAATGTACCGGGTAATTATGATATACGCATGTTTGAGTCTGCGGTAAAATATTTCAAATAAGCCCTTTGGAGGAGTAACAAATGGCATATAAATCAGATATAGAGATTGCACAGAGCTGCGAAATGCGTCCGATAGGCGAGATTGCGGCAAAGGCTCATGTCGATGAGAAATATATCGAGCAGTATGGAAAATATAAAGCAAAGATCGACCTCTCGCTTCTTTCTGAAACGAAGCGGGAGGACGGCAAGCTCATTCTCGTAACAGCGATCACGCCGACTCCTGCAGGAGAAGGCAAGACGACAACAACAATCGGTCTTGCGGACGGTCTTGCAAGAATCGGCAAGGATGTCACGGTTGCACTTCGCGAGCCGTCTCTCGGTCCCGTATTCGGAGTTAAAGGCGGCGCCGCAGGCGGCGGATATGCGCAGGTTGTTCCGATGGAGGATATAAACCTCCATTTCACAGGCGACTTCCATGCAATAGGTGCGGCGAATAACCTTCTTGCGGCGATGCTCGATAACCATATCCATCAGGGAAATGCGCTCGGAATCGACCCGAATAAGATTACGTGGAAGCGCTGTGTCGATATGAATGACCGTGAGCTTCGCAATATTACAATAGGTCTCGGAGGCGCAAAAAACGGTGTAACCCGTGAAGATGGCTATGATATCACGGTTGCAAGCGAAATTATGGCAGTTCTTTGCCTTGCAAGCTCGATTTCTGATCTTAAAGCGCGACTTGCAAGAATTATTGTCGGCTACACTTATGACGGAAAACCCGTAACCTGTGGCGAGATAAATGCGCAAGGGGCAATGACTGCGCTCCTCAAGGATGCACTCAAGCCCAATCTCGTCCAGACTCTTGAAGGAACTCCTGCATTTGTCCACGGTGGACCGTTTGCCAATATTGCCCACGGTTGCAACTCCGTTATGGCAACGCGTCTTGCGCTCAAAATGGGTGACTATACCGTTACAGAGGCAGGCTTCGGCGCGGATCTCGGCGCGGAAAAGTTCCTTGATATCAAGTGCCGCGTTGCAGGTCTTGTTCCGAGTGCGGTTGTTATCGTTGCAACAGTGCGCGCGCTTAAGATGCACGGCGGCAGAGCGAAGACAGAGCTCGCAAACGAGGATATCGAGGCCCTCGAGAAGGGAATACCGAATCTTCTTCGTCATGTTTCCAATATAAAGAATGTCTATAAGCTTCCGTGTGTTGTTGCGGTCAACCGTTTCCCGACAGATACGGATGCAGAGATTGATTTTATCATAAAGAAATGTCGCGAACTCGGTGTCAATACCGTTCTTTCGACAGTATGGGCAGAGGGAGGAAAAGGCGGTGAAGCTCTTGCACGTGAGGTAGTAAGGCTTTGCGAGGAAGAAAAGGGAGATTTCACTTTCAGCTATAAAACGGATGCGACGATTGAAGAAAAAATCGAAGCCGTTGTCAAAAAGGTATACGGCGGCAAAGGTATTGTTGTAACGCCCGCTGCCAAGAAGCAGATTGC
>JAZSHZ010000106.1:0-20702 GCA_045533555.1 Eubacteriales bacterium | reverse complement strand
GCAGTGGAGGGTTAGTAAATGTTACTTGAAATGGTAAAATATGCGTTAGTGCTATTCTCGTTTCCACAAATACATACGCCACATGGCAAGTAAAGCTTAACCATGTGGCGTTTTTTATAAAATCACGATTTACGTGAAAGTGTGTGGGAAATAACTCTAATTTTGATAAAATGCACCCCCTACAAGAAATTTTGCACCCCCTTGTAGCGAAAATGCACCCCCTTTTTTTAACCTCAAACAGCTATTATTTATTTTCTTTCATCTTCAAAGAAGTTCTATATTGTTCTGCCTCTGGAATTTCAATAAACTCAACAGATTTATCAAAATTCTTCATAACAACTTCTTTAATTTCATCAAGCGTTACATTAAAGAACTCTCTACGCTGATTAACCATATTAAGTTTTTTGTTTTCAAACGCTCTATGAAGTGCTGTCTCCAATGCAGGAGCATTATCCGAAAATATCATTGCGTGAATATCAAAATTGAAAGGCACAGATGCATCGCTAAGTTCATCAATTCGCTCTTGTGGGTCTAATCTTCTTGTCATACCGATTTTATATATGTTCTCTCCAAAGGCTCCGATATTTGAAATAATATAAACATATCCAGCCTTTGCATTAGATTCTCTATAATCTATATCTTTAATGTTTTTATCAATTTCATTCAGTTGAGCCTCGATTTCGGCTTTTTTCTGTTCCAAGTCTGCTTTTTGTTCATCAGTAGCATTGAGTAATTGCTTGTTTATAGAATCCAAAGCGTTTTGATAGTGCTTTTGTTCTTTCTGTATCTTTTTTCTTGCTTCTTCTATTTCTTTTTGAAGTTTTGCTTCTTCTCGCATTTGAGCACGAAGTTCTTTCTGTTCTTCTTTTTCTTCTTGCTTTTTCTGCTTATATTCAAAGGCTAAATATAATTCTTCAATTTTTGCTTTTAAATATTGATGTGTAATTGCAACGCTCATAATTCTTCCAAGTTTTGAAATTGCTTCAAAGGAAGAATGTAATCTTTTTTCCGAAAGTTCAATATTGGCATATGTAACACGGTTAATAACTTCATCACATTCACTGTTAAATGCACGCAACAGAAGTTTTTGCATATCCTTAACCATTTTTTTACCTTCGGATTTGCTACCATTTACAGTCCAATTCATATTTCCTGTAACGGCTTGGTCTTTTTTTATCAATTCCTTTTGCGTTTCACGAATTTTATTTAGTCTATCTTTATATGCATCAGAATTTACCATATCATACTTTGGTTTATATAGGGCAAAGTCCTGATATAATATCTGCTCATCGACATCAACAAGCATTTTTTGCTTGCTGTCAATCGTTGCTTGTATTTGATTGAGCGTTGTGTTCGCTTTATTTATGTTGTTATTTACTGCAGTTTCTTTATATTGCAACTCCTGGATGTGTTTTTCTAAATTACACGCATCCATCATTTCTGGAGTCAGTAGTTTTTTTGCACTCTCTAATTCTGCTAATAGTCTTTCATTTTCTTTTTTTATTTTTGAAGCATTAAATATATCCATTATTCCCATTTTGTTACCCTCCTGCGTAATGCTTTATAAATTGTTTATAATTATCCCTTGTTTCTCTGCCAACACAACTAATTTTTGATAGTTTGCTGTGTTTCCTCGCTTCATCTTCATATATCCGTCAAAACTTTTCGGTGCCTTTTCTCCCAACTTATTGACGATTTGATAGTATTCATAACGGCTATTATATTTTTCTATCCAATTATTTCTATCGTAATAGCGTTCCTCTCGTTCTAAACGTTTGTCGTTATGCTCTTTCCATTCAAGGTACTTTTGTTTTTCTATGGTGCTTCGGTCATCAATGAACGGTCTATTGCTATGAGCAATAGCATCAAGTTCAACTTCCTTTACATCGCCGTTCTTATTAAACTTGTACTTTGTTATTTTTCTTCCCTCATAATAAATAAATGAATAGTATCGAACATTACAATGCAGACCTTTGTTCTCTATAATAAAATCGGGAAGTTTGGGAAAACGATTGTCCTTACCACTAATACAATATACTCTATTTTGGTAAGGAGCACATTCCTCACAGACTGCTGTTTCGTGTGGTATCTCTAAATAGTCGGTATTGAAATAGTCAGCCATATTAAGTTCTCTTCTAAAAACATCTTTGTTTCCTGCTCGATATTCATCATCAGCCAACACAACAGGCAACCTTGCTTTTAGTTCTTGTAACAAATAATCGCCATAAGCAATTTCCCCTATACTCCATAATTGAACAACTAATCTATAATAGTCCTTTTTCTGCCAAGCTATCGGAGAAGCCATCATAATATTAGCCGTCTTATAAGAAAGAGGAACGGCTAAATGTGGGCGTTCTTCCTTACCGACACGCATTTTTAGAATGTAGCCTAAATCAAACGTAGTATGAGGCATACCACCCTTAATATCATCATAACAAGGAACAACAATACTTGCTATACTATTGGCATCTTCCAAATCGTATTTGACATTGTTCAAAACTATATATTGAGCATCATATGCTGTTTGGCGGTCTTCATCTAGCGAAACCCTCTTATTTCTTGGATTAACATTGTATAAAACACCATTTTTATAATAAGCCTCATATCCTGTCGCAACAATTTGTTCCTTGCTAGTAGGAATAAACGGTGGTTGAGGCTCACTACGTTCTGGAATCAGTATTTCTTGAAACGCTGGTATTGTATTTTGATTAGTCGATGATATTGATTTCTTGAATATATCAAATAGTCCCATTACGAAATCTCCTTTGTCACATCTTCAAATATATTTTAATTATATCACATAAGTATTAAAAAATAAAGGTATTTGACGATTTTGTTAACTATGTGAACCCTTTTATATCATATGAACCCCTTTTCAGTCATATGAACCCTATTACCTTCAAAAAAATCATCTAAAAATACGAAAAAACGCTTCGGGAATTATTCGAAGCGGCTACTTATTGTTACAAAAGTGCCGAAAAGCTTTATTTTAAGCCAAAAAATAACAACCCTAACTTTTTATCAAAGTTAGGGTTATAATATGGTGGAGGCGGGGGGAGTCGAACCCCCGTCCGAAAATGCATTCACATAGACTTCTCCGGGCGCAGCCTGATGTTTAAATTCCCTCACGCGGACGCCAACAGGCGGGCTTCCGCATTCGGTAGCTTCATATTACATGCCGCGCTCAAAGCTTTGCGCGATCACGTTCACCACTGCATGACACCTTACTCCCGGGCCGTGGTCCTCCCGGGGAAGATGGCTGCTGATTAATTAAGCAGCAATAAGTTTATTGTTGTTATTTAATTTATAAAAATTAAGTTGCAGCTTTTAAAGCGGCTCTGCGCCTCTGCCCGCTACCCGTGCTTCAACATCCCCGTCGAAACCTTTACGCCCCCTTATTTATCAATAAACTTTGCAATCCATTTGTTGCAGAGCTCAATCCACGATGAAATATGCGGGTTGAATCTGTCCGCATTCGGTGAAATTGTTTCGCGCGTGCCGAGCGAAAGCCCGTGCGGTCCATCGGGATAGATATGCAATTCAAACGGAATGTTTGCCTTTTTCAATGCCGATGCGAAAATCAATGAATTTTCGACCGGAACGGCACCATCAGTCAACGTGTGCCAGATAAATGCCGGCGGAGTTTGCTCCCCTACCGAGTTTTCAAGCGAACACTTGAAAAGATGCTCCTTATCCGGATTCTCTCCGAGCAATTTTTCAAATGACCCACGATGCGCGAATTCTCCGCCCGTTATAACAGGATATGCAAGAATCATGCCATTCGGCTTATTCTCCTCAAATTCTATACCGAGCCTTTCTGTTACGACAGGCTCATTCCAAAGATTACCGAGCATTGCCGCCATATGTCCACCCGCGGAGAAGCCGCAGATAGCAATCGAATCGGTTTTTACATGATATTTTTCGCCGTTTCTTCTGATATATGCAAGAGCTGCACTTGATTCGAGCAGCTGTGTCGGATATTTCTCGTCATTGAGGTCTGCCGTTGAATATCGAAGAACAAACGCATTGTAACCGAGTGCAACAAACGCAAGTGCTATAGGTTCGTTTTCACGGTCACTGACCATACCATATCCGCCACCCGGGCAGATGAGAACCGACGCACGCTTGCGATCGGGCTCTATTGCATCTGATGTTGAGCGAACATACGTCGTCAGCGTCGCATCTGTTTTTATTCCGTCAATAAAATCTTCGAGTAATATTTTTTCATATATCATAAGCTTTATCTCCTCTGCTCCTTGAGCGCTCTGTCCATCTCGCGCTTTGCATCGCGCACTGCCGCAGCTTCGCGCTTGTCATGGAGCTTTTTACCCTTTGCAAGGCCGACCTGGACTTTGACAAGCGACCCTTTGAAATAAATCGAGAGCGGGATAATAGTATATCCATCCTGAGCCTGCTTTGCGGCAAGCCTTCTTATTTCGGATTTATGCATTAACAGTTTGCGATTGCGCATCGGTTCGCGGTTGAATATGTTCCCTTTTTCATAAGGGCTTATATGCATCCCATGTACGATAAGCTCGCCATCTTTTATTGAACAAAAAGAATCCTTGAGGTTGCATGCTCCCTGACGAAGCGATTTAACCTCTGTTCCGCAAAGAGAAATGCCTGCTTCATAGGAATCTTCGATGTTATAATCATGCCATGCCTTACGGTTTTTGGAAATCTGGCGTATTTTGTTTTCCTCCATGCGAAACACCTCTTTTCGTTATTCAGTATAATATATTATGCCACAGTAATTTGTCGAAGTCAAGAAATGCAATATTTCAAAATAATTACAATTTTAGTCTTGCCAAAAGAAAAAAGATGATGTATAATATTAAAGTTCCATGCCGGCGTGATGGAATGGCAGACGTGACGGACTCAAAATCCGTTGGTGGCGACACCGTGTGGGTTCAAGTCCCACCGCCGGCACCATATTATAACCCTAACTTTGATACAAAGTTAGGGTTATTTTGTTTAAAGTCCTTTTTATCGTGCAGTCAATGTGATATTATAAAATAAAGGAGTGATTAGAATGGCATTTGATTATGGTTTTGGTGATTTAGAAAATGAATTGGTAGAATTATTTCATAAACTACCTCTTGATTTTGACAAAGCGGAAGAATTGCTGACAGCAGGCGCTGATATTAATACTTTGAATAGCTATGGTGACGGGAATATCCTCTCTGAAATTCTTATGGGATACCATTCTAGTTGTATGTATAGTACTACCGGCAGCTATGAAAGTGAGCATATTCAGGATTCAGCAATTGGAATGGGAATGTGTGATACTATTCGTTTTTTTCTTTCGCACGCTTTTGATGTAAACAAATATAATGGACTCCTTGGCGCACAATGTCTTTATGCTTTGGTATTATCCACATTTGACCGCTATATGATTGAAGCAACAAAAATTCTCTTTGATTCCGGGGCTAAAAATCGTACAATTTCCTACAACGCAGACGAAGACGAAACTCCGTGGGATTTTGTTGGTTCAGAAGGAAGTTTTCAGGATACCTGCGAAGGCAACCACGCTTTGGGAAATTTATACGAGGCGCTTTATCAGATTTATCAGGCTATTGACGAAGAAAAACCATATAATTGTATCGATTCATACGAGTGTGCTATTGGTAAAAAAATACTAAAGGTCCTTGCCTTACCAAGCGACAAAACCTCAATATTTTATTCTATGAACTTGCCCACGTTCAGGAAAGACAATTGTTTTACGTCTGATTTGTATTTTATATATGATGGAGGCGCTTTGCGAACAACACAATTTGCAGATTTTTGGGTAGATTCTGTTCCTGACGAAAATAAACTCGTCGATGTTTCGAATTTCTTCGAAGGCGTAGTTGGAAAGACAATAAAAAACTTTACATTTAGTACTAGATGTGTTAGAAAAGAATCAACCACATATACTCAACCAATCACAGAAATAGAAATGGAAGATGGTCGACTCATCAAGTTTTCAATCAATTTCGGGGATGTTGAAAACGAAAACAGAGCTGCATTTTTTGAATTGAATTGAAAAATGCACCCCCTTTTAATATAAATTTCATACTGATTTCATCTAACAAAAATAAGGGGGTCAAAAGTACCCTGTGTGAAATTTTTATGAAAATCACGGTCATTCCCCCCAAAAAATGCACCTTGTCTATCAGGACAAAGGTG
The DNA here is from genome assembly GCA_045533555.1 of Eubacteriales bacterium. Lineage (GTDB taxonomy): Bacteria > Bacillota > Clostridia > Oscillospirales > JAAYXM01 > SIG480. The sequence goes on along the minus strand of JAZSHZ010000106.1, from coordinate 14,534 downwards.
CGTTTTATGATATGTGGCTTCGCCACATTTTTTCACATATAATTACTCGACATATAGCACCATATTGCAAACGGCACACATCAATGATGCGTGCCGTTTGCAATATGGTGCTATTTATTCATCAAAACCGAGACCGCGGAGATCAGCTACTGTACCCTGTTTTTCCGCTTCGTACATTTTCCAGATTACGCGGAGACCCTGCAACGCACTTCTGCCATCTGTGAGCGGCTTTTTCTTATTCTGCACACAATCGACAAAATGGCGCATTTCGTGCTGAGTTTCCTTATTTGCTTCCGTATCACGCTTCCAGACGACCTTGTATGCGCGCGCATCGGGAGCTTCCGATTCACCCGGGATATGCTCGCAAAGTGAATCATAGACGCGAACCTCGCCATCGTGATAATCAAACTCAAGCAGCCCCTTTTCCATCATTACCTGGAAATTATATCCGAGCTTTGTTCCGCGCGCACCCCATGTTGCGCCGTGGTAGCCTATCGCACCGTTTTCAAATTTCATCGTTGCAGCGCTCGTTCCCTCACGAAGAAGCCACGGTGTTCCTACGGTTGTTCCCATATGCGTTCCCGAAACGGGATTGCCACAGAACCACATAAGAAGATCGACATAGTGGCAGCCATGGCTGAAGAACTGACCGCCGCCGGGCATTGCGGAGCCTCCCCAATGCTGCTCATCATAAATCGTGAGCTGCTCTGTCCATACGGACATCTGCATAATTCTGCCGTAATCACCGCTATCGACAAGCTCCTTGAGCTTTCGGATTCCCTTCCAATAACGTACCGGATATGCGCACATAAGCGTTACGCCCATTTCTTCACACGTCTCAATGAGCTTTATGCACTCCTCTTCCGTGTTGCAAAGCGGCTTTTCCATCATTATATGCTTTCCCGCGCGCGCAAAATACATTCCGCACGGATAATGCAGATGATGCGGAAGAACAACAAGCACCGCATCGACATAATCAACCATCGTCTTATAATCGGTTGTTACATAAGGACTATTGAGCACTGATGCGACATCTTCCGCAAGCGCACGGTCAATATCACAGACCGCCGTTATTTCGACGCAATCGAGAACGGAGATTCCCTTTGCATGATTCTTCATCATTCCGCCGCAACCGATAAGACCAAGTTTTAATTTTTCCATTTCAGTTTTCTCCTTTACCTTAACGCATTAGATTTTTGAATATATCACACGCGAAATCAAAGGATTCGCGATTATTCCTGAAGCTGTATTTCCCGATTTCCGATCGCGCGCCCTCTTTTTCAAGAGCCGCAAGGCCTCCGAATGCCGTCAGATGCGGTTCCATTGTAAACACCCTTCCGCCCCGCTCCATATACTTTCCTGCTATTTCGCGAAGATTTCCGACTCCATCTCCGGGAGGAACAACCGTTCCGTCCGGCACGGCATCCTTTATATGCATATATGTAATATACGGGTCGAGCATCTCCCACGCTTTTAACGTATTCTCTCCGCACTGAACGAAGTTCGCGGGATCGAAAACCCCGCCGAGAGACGGATGTGCTTTAAAAATATCGAGACATCTTCGCGCGATATCTCCGTATATCCCCTTTTCGTTTTCGTGGCACAATTTTATGTCATAAGCCTTTCCAATATCAACAAACGCGCCCATACGGTCTATGACTTCGTTTTTATAGCCATCAAAATCCTTTTCTGCGGGGATATAGAATGAAAACAATCTGAAGCATTTTGCATCAAGAATTTTTGAAATCTCAAGAGTATGGCGGAAAAGGTCAAGATGCTTTTCGAAATTATCTTTTTCAATATCGATCTTTCCTATCGGAGAGCCGATAGACCAGACTTCAAGCCCTGCATCATCAAGCTGCTTTTTTATTTCCTTTGCCTCGCTCTCACTGAGCTTTGATACGTTGGTTCCGTTTGCATCGCGGATTTCAAGCCCCGAAAGCTCATTTTTCTTCATTGCGTCAATCTGCTCTTTTATATCCGATCCCGCTTCATCTGCAAAAGCGTAAATTCTCACGGACATTCAATACACCTTCCTTATCTGAACAAATACTCGAACTCGCCGAGAATCGTTTCCCCTCTTCTTATCGGAGTTCCTTCCTTTGCAGGTTTCACCGTATATAGATAGATTTTGCTTCTCATCGGAACTTCTTTTGTGTAGACACAGAGGTTTCCTTCATATGTATCTTTTTCTTTCCCTGTGATATTTCGCACTTCGACACTTCCGCCCGTCCAATAAAGCGTTCCGCATATATTATCCTTCGACTTGTTGCTGACGGGTTCGCGCGGCGGCGTATCCGTGAAATAATTCGGCATGGATATCGCGGTGAGGATCGTATGCTGAACGGCAATAAGCCCACCTGTCGGCGCACTGCTTATGACACTGTCATCAACAAGACACTCATGCCTGTTTACAACGCGGATGCGGTTTTCCGTAACGGTTATTGTTATAAAGCGATCATAGACATGCTCTTTTCCGATGACGCGGTAAAGCTCACTGTCCATAACAATCTGAATCGCATCGGCTTCGGTTTTGCTCTCGCCATCCCACTTGATCCCATCGCAGGTTATGAGCAGAAGTTTATTCTTCTCATCCCCATGAAGCCCGCCCATAAAATCGGGTTGGCCGAGTTCACGGATGGGGCCTATGATATCAGTTCCCGTACTGACAACGGCGATTTCTCCGCAATATATGCCGAGAAGGTTCCACAGATCGCTGTTTGTTTCCTCGTCTTTCACATAAACGAGGTCGGCATAATATTTCCCAAAATTGATCCGACAAACATCTTGCGAATGCCTTGATATCGATACCATTTTTCTTTTTCCTTCTTTATCTGTCAGAATAAACTATGGTTCCGTCATCGAGGATAGCATACCCTATGGCGGTTTTTCCCGTTTTGTTTACTACCGAGAAGACATCCGAATCCGTCTGCATAACTGCCTTTGCGCTTGCATCGGCATAAGTAACCGTTTTCTCCGCTCCGAAAATGATTCCTTTTTCAATCGCGGAATCAAGCCCGATATACTCGGCAAAGGTTATTCCCGTCTCCTCATCCGCTGAGATCAGGATGCACCTTACCGTCTTATCGAGCGGCTCATATTTCGCATAAGTTGATGATATAATGCAATCCTCATATGCCCTGAAGGTATAATCGGGTCTGAACGATATTATTCTATCATACTTCTTCCAAAAATTAAAGACATTATATCCATTTTTACTTTCGCGAATTGAGGCATAATCTCCGAGGTTGACTTCTTCGCCGTAGTCAAAATCAAGCTCGGTTCCGTCCACAGTTATTTTCACCGTCTTCTTATCGCCATAGGATGCGACAAAGAACGCATCATCCGCAAGTCCATCCGGCTCCGCACCCGGTGCAAGCACCGCTTCATCTTCTTCGCCGGCGCGCTTCCATCCCGTTGCTTTGCCAAAGCCCGGCATTTCATCGGGAAGCGCAGGTAATGTGACTTTACCGTTTGTTATTTCTTTTCTTCCCATAACGGTGCGGCTTCCATCGAAGAAGAACGCATATTTCGCATCATTGTTCAGTTTTCTGTATACCGCATATACAATATTTCTTCCGGGAGTTGCCTTGAAGGAATATCCATCCTTATCAAAGGAAACAATCTTGCGGTTAACGCCAAGACCTGCCGCCCAGTATAAGAATTCATAATCATCACCGACTGACGGTGCGCACGGATTATATTCCGCATTTATCGCAACACTTTCGTTTGCAATCTCCGCAACACTTGCTCCTGTTGCGATATCCTGCGCGAAGATCGTGACGGTTGCAGCCGACGCATATCCATTGAGCACATTTTTTGAGTTATTCTCCGCTTTAACGCTTGTGAGCTCTTCATACAACTCACGGTCGGCGGCATAGGCTTCACTGCGCTCAATTTCTTCTTCGGAATCCTCGACAACCTGAGTAAGCTTTATACCCGAAATATAAAGTTTCTGATAACCGTGTGTGGAATTTGTAAGGACAGCGCCGCTCATGGTCTGCAATGTTCCGTTGTCTGCCACTTTATAATCCACCCCGGAGACGAGGTCTTTCTTCGTTGTTTTTCCGTTTAATGCTATTGACGTCGCATCGCAGGTAAGAACAATATAATAGTCCTTATCGGCATCAAGCGAGAGTTCTGCCAACTCCCCGTTATCTGTCTTAAGCTCAACATATGTATCTTCTGCGACGAGCTTTGAGAAATCAAAATATCCAACAATCTCTTTATTCTGAATCCCCTGCACATCATTTGCAGTCGCGGTTTCTGACAAATAGACTGCCGGTGCCGCTTGCGTCGGATCAACTGTATTGGTTTTAAAACCAAGATTATATTTTCCCGAAGTATCTACCGAAACCCTGAACGCAGCAAGAGGCCCGTTAGCCGTTAACACGCCATAGCGTCTTACCTGAATATCCGATGTGCCGAAAACATTATTTTCGATCGAATGCGTATAGCTCGATCCTGAATTTCTATACGCAAAGGCATTTGAGGGATTGAATTCGCAGGAGTTTGTCGCTGCTGAAGAGCCTCCAACACCTTCAAGTCTGAAGCCCGTCAGTTGCATCGTCCACAGTTTATTCTCGTTTACCGCGGCGGCTTCGTTTGCTCCGCACGGAACAAAAACGAGATAATAATCCTTTTCGGTAAGTTCAACCCGACCGATATAGAGGTCTTCACTGTATAAATCTACTTTTCCTATACGGTAATTCGAACTCATTTCCTTTACGCTGTCATAAAAAACCGCCTTGGAACTATCCGCATCATTTGCATTATACGTCTGAAACACATACTCTTTCTTCGGGATAAGATATACTTCAATCTCATTTTCATTTCCGGTATGTTTTACGGAAATACTTGCATCATAAGTGCCTGCCGAGGCGGAAATCTCGAACGCTAGCGCCGCGCGCACTCCCGCAATGGAATCTTCATACGGAGCAAACACAACACCGGCGCCGTCTTCGTCTTTTATTGCCCAGTTCACATATTCAGAATATGACGCAAGTGAATTATATCCATATGCATTGACAAAACCCCAGGGTGATGAAACGGACGACACTGTATTATCAACAGTATGCAAGCCTGAAGTCAGGCGACGGTCAGCCGTTGTCGGTTTTTCTCCGAGGTTATGCGCAGAAGAATTGAAGATATAATTATAAGCTACCGGCTGCTCTGCCGCAATCGCTGTCGATACAAGTGAAAAAGCAAACGCGATGATAACCGTTATTGCGAGAAGTTTTTTGATTCTCATTTTCATTCTCCCTTTCTTATTTGTTTATAAAATCCGTTACCCGCTTTACAAGTACGGCGATCTCTGCTCTTGTTGTATAGTCTGCCGGAGCAATGAGGCCGTTTTTGCCGTTGATGAGCTTTGCGTTGATGAGCACTGAAACAGCGTCCTTTGCATAGTCGGCTACCTTGTCGAAATCGCTTGCCTGCGGGACGTCGAGGACGCCGTCCCCTACATTGAGTTTGTTCATTCTCTCAAGTGCTCTGTAAACAATCACCATCATATCCTGACGGGTGATGTTTGCGCGCGGGGCGAATTTGTTCTCGCCGATTCCGTTGACAAGACCTGTGTTTCTCGCAATCGCGAGCTCTTTTGCAAAGTAGTCGGAAACCGCAACGTCTGCGAAGTTTTCTTCGTTATCACTCGTAAGCTTGAACGCGCGGACAAGGAGTATTGTGAAGTCCGCTCTTGTGATATTGGCTGCGGGTGAAAATGTGTTTTCACTCGTGCCCTTGATGATCCCTTCATCCGCGAGAGCGTTGATTGCGTCCTCCGCCCACGTATAGTTTCCGATGTCGATGAAGCGGACGTTTGCGGCTCCCTCTCCGAGGGAGCTGTCGGCATCGCCGACTGAGGGAGTTTTATCCCCATTGTCGGTTGAGGACGAGGTGTTATCCTTATCCTCCGGCTTTGTTGCGGGGATGGTCGGTGTGGTTGTTTCCGGTTGCGACGGAGCTGTGCTTCCTCCTTCGCCGGTCGTTGCGCCATAGACAGCTATGGTGAAATGAACTGTTGATTCACGCCCGTCCGCATCACGCACAGTGACGGCAAAATGGTTATTTCCTAGCTGAGAGCTATATGGTGTCCAGGCAATGACACCTGTATCACCGTCTATTGTTGCACCTCTCGGAGCATTTGTCAGCTCATATGCAAGATCCGCACCTCCAACATCACTTTCTGCTCTTATCGAAAGAGAGAACCTGCTTCCTGCACTTGCGCTGTAAATATTTTTAACCGCATCAAAGCGAGGCGATAAATCATTTTCCGAAGACAGCGGGATTCGCGCCTCCTGACCTTCCGATATGGTATAGACATAGCCTGCGCTTTCATCATACATATCGACAAACTTTCTTATCGGCGTTATCCTTCCGACATCGAGAACAATGTCATCTCCGCTCTGCGATGCCGCTATGATCTTGAACGTTCCGCTTCGCGTTGTCGCACCGTTATCAATTATAACAACCTTGTTCGCAAGAGACGCAAGTTCTTCCTCTGACAACGGCTCTGTCGGTCGCATACGGATTTCATTTCTCTCACTGAGCTCTTTTGTGAAGCCTGTTATGATTCCTTCAACAGATGCTTTCTTGCCCGTTGTCTCTCCGATTATATCTCCATCAAGAACATAATCATATGTATTCGTGCCGTTTTCAACGGTATAGACACCTATCGCGCCGCGGAAAGAGATCGTTCTGCCCTCATCTGTTACAGAGTAAAGAATTCTGTTATTCGTTGCATAGAACACATAGTCGATCCGTCCGTCCGCATGCGTGATTTTAACTGCGCGGCACGCATCACCGGGTCTGCCGATTCCGCTTACTTTCGCCATTTTGAGCTCTTCGGCACCCGCGAGAACTCTGCTTTCGCGATACGGCTCGTAAATCGTCGTAAACACAGTGTCAAGGTGTTTGCCTTCACTCTCCACAAGTACATATTTAAGCTTATCTATATTCTTGTTTTCCGCTTTATCGGGCGCATATCCGTCCGCGATCGCAACATTTATGTCCGCTCCGTTTTCGACATTCGTATCATTGAGCATTATTACACGGAGTCCGAGTCCATCCGAATTCGTAATTGCGTTATTGAAGTCTTTTATTCTGAAATCGATTTCAATTTTGTTTTCCGGATCCTCATCCCGGTCAACATTATTAAGCCATGTGTAACCAGCGGGATATTCACCCTTCGCATCATCTCCGAATGTGCTTTCCTTTCCGGCATAGGTTCCTGTGTAATTACCGTTTTCATCCACCTGCGGAACAAGCTTCAGCCCTTTTGTATCCGATATCTCATTGCTCTGCGCGTGCAGGCTGTAGATATGGCTGTTTCCGCCAAGGATTCTGAAAAGATCCACATAATATGAATTCTTGTCGTCCACCTTTATCATAACAACGGCACGGCGATACTCATCGACATTTTCATCCTCATAACTGTATTTCGTCGATACATCTATTACCTTGACATTATCCGCATCGTCATAGTGCTTTACCTTGCCGTGGATTTCGCTGTTTTCCTTCTGCATCTTTTCATTTACAACAACGGTATTATGCGAAAGTGTGTTTGAAACCCACTGTATTCTGTTCGGGTCTGTTCCCGTTTTTTCGGGATATCCGAGATCAGGCAGAAAATTGAGCCCGAAAGCGGTCATACCGAGATTGAGGCTGTCCTCATGGCCGTGGCTCGTCGCCGCGCCGCCGAAATACAACCATGCATTCCTCGTCGTATCATCCGCCGTTGCCGCCGTGACATTGCTTGAAAAGCTTTTTCCGTCACGCAGAATTGCATATCCGAAATGCGTCATTATATCCGAATCGAGATCAAGTGTTCCATATTCATCAATAATATCACGGACCTCTTTCTGGAGGCTTTCGGGGTCTTTGGTATCGATGCTGTAGTGAAGTCCTTTTGTCTTATCACCATTAAGCATATACATAAACTGCGCAAAAACCGGGTCCTTCGTCTCTATCCATCCCTGAAGAGCAAGAGTCTCATCCATCCAGTGTGAACTTCCCGCAGTTGTTCCCGAATCGCCTATCTGCGCCGAGTAGCTCTTTGCGGCATATATCGGAAGCAAGCCATAGAACATCTGCTTATATTTCGGATTATTTGTGAATTTTATCTTCTCAAGATCTTCCGAACCTTCATAATAGCCAAGCGACTCAGCAACGCTGATAAGTCCATCGAGCCAGATCGTTCCATATTCGGATGCTTCATCACTCATACCGTCTGCGCAGGTCGTCGAGAAAAGAACTTCGTTTATTCCTCCACCCGTCGCAAGAGGTTTGACGTTTTTCCAACCGGGTTTATTTAAATAATCAAGCCAATACTTTGTTTCTTCGCCCGAATCAAGAACAATTGCGCATATCGTCGTTACCTGCTGCGCAGGTCCGAAGTTTCCGAAAACCTCATAACGGCGAACGGAATCAAGGCTTTCTCTTATGAGCCTGTCTTCAATATGCTGCCTTATCTGCGAAGCAGTTTGCTTTGCGCTCCGCATTTTATATTGATTTGCCTTTTTTTGTATGAACGAAAGAACATATGGGTCATCATAGAGCTCGAACACCTTGTCATATGAGCGGACATTATTCATAACAAGTCCGGTTTCCCATATACGTCCTTCACGCTTTCCGAGATTTGAACCTCCGTCGGAATTCCAGACATCATCGCCGAAGGCTTTTATATCATAATCGGGGAAAAAGTCCGCAAGGCGGTCAAGAAGGATTGCCGCAGTTCTTCCGTATTTGATATTGCCTGTATAGTAATACGCATTTGCATTGGAATCTATCGCATGTGTAAGCATACCGCCGCCATCGCCGTTCTGATATCTCCACAAAGCACTGTGAGCATATTCCGCAATATAGAGATGGCGCTCTGTTATGAATTTATTATTGACGGTGTAGCCGTAGGGCGTTCCGTCCGATTCAGACGGAACATAGCCATATCCGTCATCGACGCCCCATGTCGCCTCTGTTTCTCCGTCGCGCAGACCGCGTCCGCAATTTATGGTATTATTGTTTTCAAGGTCGTAATAGAGATTGTTTGTAAGGTATCCTCCCTTTACACCGTAGCCATAGTATTTTTTCCATTGTTCACTGTGTTTTGCTCCCGGCTCGGTTATCGATTTGTCTCCAAATAGCTTTCTGTGCTCATCAAGAGCATCCTGATAAATAAATTCGCCATATTCATTCAGGCCAAGCTTATAAAAGCTCTCAAAATCATTCGACGGGAAAAGTCGTTTGCACTTGGGACACTGTATTTTCCACGGTTTTGCGAGTGGCGCATGCATCCACGGGAAGTTTGAAAACTCCGCCTGCAAATTAGTCCCGCAATAGCGGCAATAATACATTTCGGGGTCTCCCTCTGCACCGACAGTCATACTTCTCGGTATTTCCTGCGAGGGGAAGAGATTATATATCTGCTCTTCAAGACCGGCATATTTATCCGCCCTTGATATCTGGAGCCGAGCCGTGGATTTCGCCCAGGAATACTTTGAAACATTTTCAATCGCGTTTTCGCGTCTTTCCTCTGTGAACAGTGTTGCTTTTCTTTTCGCATTCACAACGGGAATTTCAACTTCTTGCGTTATCGTACCCGACGGTAGCATTATCCGAACACTGAATATTGCCGTACCTTCCTTTATCGGCTCAATATAATATGCCGCAGCACTTTTTTCATCAGGATAGCTTTCATATGCAATTTTCGCAATATCGGGAGTCAGTGCTTCCGCCTCAATCTCAACAGAAGACATATCGACATCGTTTCCGAGATTCGTTTTCGCGGTTACCCAAAGCGGATAGCGATCTGCCGCATCGTCTGTGAGCCTTATCTTATCGCTTCCGCCCGAAGTGATCTCAATCTCAGCAACCCCCTCGTCCGTTACTTCGACATCAAGGAGCGCAACTTCTGTTTTGCCATTAAAAGTCGCCGAAGCTTTGATCTGAGTCTTCCCCGTTCTGAGGGCGGTAATGATATTCCCTTCCACCACTACACTTTCGTCCATGGATGTATAGGTTATCGGTGCGCTTCTTTCACTGAGCACTCTACCGTTTTCAAGAATTGCCTCCGCATGGATTTCCGCAGTCGCTCCCCTGAAAAGAGCTTTGCGAGATTCCGAAAAGCTGACTCTCGCAAGTTCAAGCTTTCTGACCTTGACGGTCTTCGTCTCCGTCAGTGCTTCACCGCCTATCATCATACCGTAAGTAACAGTTGCACATCCCTCCGCGATGCCTTCTATTCTATACGGAATTCTTCCTTTGTTTCCAATCGTGTTACCTGCCGAAATGCCGAGAACCGCTCCATTATCGGTTTCAAAAAGCGCTTTTGTCTCAGAATCCGGCTCACCTTCGGCATTTATGCCGAAACAAAGAGATGATCCGTCCGTCATTTCCGCAATTGCTTTTTCCTCAAATACCTCACCGACCGCAAGCTCGGACGGAATTTCAGCCACGAAGCCTTTATATTCAGTTCTCTGCTCCGCAACTGCCTCAAATCTTATCTCGTTAAGGAAGAGCGCGCCTCTGTAGCATACGTGCTCACTCTTTTTGAACACGAGCTTGTGCGTGCCCGCGGTCAGATGAACCGTGTTGAAAACGAATTCTCCGCAATCAACAACCTTGTCGCAAGCTGCATCAAATCCGTTGTAGTCTCCGACATATTTATCATCAACAAATATATGGAAAACGCCGCCGTTTTTCCATTTCGCGCCGCGATATACTATTCTGTAGTCCTGCTCGAGAGGAACATTCACAAGAAGCGTTATTCCGCTTTTTTCATTTGCATCGGCACTCGGCCACACCGGTCCGGTCACGCCTGCATAAAGGAATCTAACCGTATCCGTATTATTCGAATTTGATGTATTCCAATATGTCGCGTCGGATTCGTTCATAACAATCTCATATCCGGGCGTCTTGCCTGCGCTCGGCGCGCTCTTATCGTCATTTATCACCGTATCCATAAAATTTATAATCACATTTTTGGATATGGCTCCTACGTTGAAATTATATTTGCATATTATCTCATTGCCATCTTCGTTTATCGCCCTTGCTGTAATAACAGCGAGACCTTCCCTGTATGTCGTGATTGTTCCGTCTGAAGATACGGTCGCGACCTCCGGATTTGAGCTTGAAAGCGAAACCTCATAATCACTTATATCGGCATTCGCTCCATCCGTGAGGAATCCCGAAACGGTAAGCTTCGCTATGTCTCCCACCTCCGGCAGAAGCTTGTCCGAAGTTATGACGAGCCTATCAAGAATCGGTATTGGAAGTATTTCAAGCTTTATTCTGTTTGTTTCAACTGTTTTTCCGTCAACCGTCACCTCTGCCCATATCTCGCAATCGCCTTTTGCCAACGCCTTTATCACACCGTTTGCATCAACAGATATATTATTTCCCGATGATTTGTATTCCGCTCTGTATTCATACAACCACGGTTCATCAAATTCATTCGTGATGCTGATTTCGGTTTTCGCAGCTTTTCCGACGAAAATCCTGTCTTCCAAAACTGTCAGCTCTGCAAATTTGATTGCGGGCGCAGGTATCGGTTTACCCGAAGCAACAGTTCCGGGAGTGAGCTTGATTTTCGAAAACTCAATAATCTGATAATTACTTTTTCCAAGAGTCGAGCCTGAAGCGGTCTTTATTCCTCCGCCTTCCGCCGGAGCATATCCTTTATTTCCCAAATCTCCCGTATCCGCAACATCATTGAGATAAAAAGAATTTGCGTCCATGAACATAACAATGAAATATTTCTTTGAGGAATCAAGATATACAGATGAAGCCTCGCTCTCACGCTTTCCGTCAGGCGTTACGGCGACATAGCTATCCGATGCCTTAAGGGTTGAAAAATTGAAGTAGCCAACAGGAGATTTTCCCGCAAGCAAAACATTAGCCGCCGTATTCTCCGTATATGTCCCGTCATCTTCCATAACATATATAGCAGGAGCCGCAGAGTTTACTGCCGCATCATTATCCGCACCAAAATTGATGTTGTATGTCCCTGATTTATCGACCTGCAACCCAAACACCGCAAGCGGTCCGTTCGGCACGGTCAGACCATATCGCCTGACCTCGATATTGCTTGCGGCAAAAAAGCCATTCTCAATGCTCGCAGTATATGATGCACCCGGATTTTTAAACCTATATGCATCCGCCGAATTGAATTCCTTTTCGCAGGCCTCATTCTCCGGCACTTCGTTCAGCGCAAAGCTCAAAAGCTCTGCTTCCCCGATATTTTTGCCCGACGGAACAAGAACAAGAAAATATTCCCCCGCATTTTTAATATCAAGCGCTTCGAAGCTTTTTGCAATATCAGTTCCGTCATCAGCTCCATAGAAATCGATCTCGCCAAGCAAATAATATGAGTTTATCATTTTTACATTTTCAATAAAGCTCAGAACCGAAGCCGCTTCGTTATCCGCAGAATATTTCCACGACATTGCGTTTTGCGGCTTTTCGAAAAGATAAACCCTTGCCGCAAAGCCTTCTTCGGAAGCTTTTCCGCGAAGCGCGGGAATATATCTTCCCGCGCTTCCGACCGAAATTTCAAAGCCGATTGCCGCATCCGAAGGCTCACCGTTATTTGCTATCTGCCACAGGAGCGAATCATTGCTTATCTTTCCTGATCCGATATCTCCACAGTTCAAAAATCCCCACGGAGCGGACTTTGCCCCCGAAGACATATTATCAATTCTGAATGCTTCGCTTCGGACATCGCTCTCCTCCGCTTGCGTGCAACCGTGGGAGGTCAGGTTAAACAGATATTCAACCCCCGCAGTCCCGGTTGCATATGTTATCGGAAGCATACCGATAACAAGCGCAATAGCTGTTATAAACGCAAACACTCTTTTCATTTTTCTTTCCTCCGATTTATTTTTCTTTACATTTTCGAATTTATACTATAAAATATTCTAGAAGCCTATTATAATTTTATCACATTGAACCTTGTTTTGTTTTATACAATTTTTTCGTAAATTTATATAATTTTTTCACTATGATCGGAGGTGCATTAAATGACCAAATATATCAAGAACGCAATCCCCTCCGCAATATCCGTAACTTCTGTTGTTTCCGTTCATCATTCCATACTTACAGGAAGGCACGTTCTTGGAGAAAAGCACGATTTTCCCGAGCTCTTTTACGTTGAAAAAGGTGTTCATTCCGTATATATCGATGCGACACAATATGACCTTTCGGAAAATCAACTTATCATTTTTGCACCCAATTCTTTTCACGAGGCAACCGCGCCAAGCTCAGCAACCGTTGGCATTGTCGGATTTGAGGCAACCTCTCCTGTTCTCGACTCAGTCTACAACCGCATAATCACACCAAACAGCAAACAAAAGGCTCTTTTGACGGAGCTCATATCTCACGGCAGCAGTTGCTTTACACTGGCAAAAAACGTTGCGCGGGGGATGGTTCCGAGAGCAGGCGTTTCGGATCTTGAGCTTCAGCTTATAAAAAACAGACTTGAGCTTCTGCTTATAAGCCTGCTTCTTCCCGATGCGGCTTCATCCGATACCGAACTTACCACAAATCACACAAACTACAGTTATGAGCAGTTGGACATCATTACTCAATATATGCTTGCACATATAAACGAAGTTCTTACACTTGAGGATATCAGCCGCGGATGCGCCCTGAGTCCTTCAAAATTAAACCGTATCTGCAATGAGCTCGTCCGCGAATCTCCCGTTTCATATTTCACCTATCTCAAAATTTCGGAGGCACAGAGGCTTATCAAGAACACATCGCTGAACTTCACGCAGATTTCGGAGCGCCTTGGATTCAACTCAGTTCAATATTTTTCGAGGCTCTTTAAGCAACGCGTCAGAATTACTCCATCCGAATACGCAAAGCTTGCTTCAAAAGAAAACAACTAAATCAAGAAAAAGCCCAGCTTTCGCTGGACTTTTTCGACAGTCTGAGAACTCACGACTTATTGTCGTGAGTTCTTTTTTTATTTTACGAAATCGAGAATTCGCTGAATCAACACTGCAACTTCTGCGCGTGTTGTATTTGCCGTCGGGTCTATGAGACCGTTTTTGCCGTTTACGAGCTTTGCATTGACGAGAGCAGATACTGCGTCTTTTGCATAGTCTGCGACTTTGTCAAAGTCGGATGCCGAAATTGCCGTTGTGTCAAATTTCTTCTCCATTCCCACAAGAGCTCTGTAAACAATTACCATCATATCCTGACGGGTGATGTTGTTTCTCGGTGCAAACTTGTTCTCACCGATGGCGTTGACAAGACCTGTGTTGCGAGCTATCGCCAGCTGTTTTGCGAAGTAGTCGGAGGAGGAAACATCCGCGAAGTTTTCTTCGCTCTCGGAAGCTAACTTGATTGCGCGGACAAGGAGTATTGCGAAGTCTGCGCGCGTGATGTTAGCCGCAGGTGAGAACGTGTTTTCACTTGTACCCTTGATTATTCCTTCATCCGCGAGACTGTTTGTTGCATCCGCTGCCCATGCGTGTGAGCCGAGGTCAATAAATCTTGCATTTCTGGGGGCTTGCGGGACGTCGGGGACGCCGTCC
>JAZSHZ010000215.1:0-8390 GCA_045533555.1 Eubacteriales bacterium | reverse complement strand
AAAGTTCTGTCAGCTTGCAGTCCTCATCCGTTGCGGACACCTGAGCGTGTTACTCCTTCGGTTGTATTCGTCAGTCTGATACATTTCCTGCAAACATCGTTCAGATATTTATTTTTAATAATTATATCACAGAATTATCCGCATTGCAACAGATAATTCAAAGATTAATAATTTTCAGCGTGGAGCTCGAAATATGCTTTGGGATGATCGCAAACGGGGCATACCTCGGGAGCCTTTGGTCCGACAACGATGTGACCGCAGTTACGGCATTCCCAGACCTTGACTTCGCTCTTTTCAAATACCTGAGCGGTTTCAACGTTGTGGAGAAGTGCGCGGTAACGCTCTTCGTGACCCTTTTCGATAGCGGCAACCATACGGAATTTTTCTGCAAGCTCGTGGAAGCCTTCAGCATCTGCCGTTTCGGCAAAGCCTGCATACATATCGGTCCATTCATAATTTTCGCCGTTTGCTGCTTCAACAAGGTTTTCGGCTGTGTTGCCGATTCCGCCGAGCTCCTTGAACCACATCTTGGCGTGTTCTTTTTCGTTGTCAGCGGTTTTGAGGAAGAGGGCAGCAATCTGCTCAAAGCCTTCCTTCTTTGCCTTGGATGGGAAATAGGTGTATTTGTTTCTTGCCATTGATTCGCCCGCAAAGGCTGCTTCAAGGTTTTTCTCGGTCTGTGTGCCTGCGTATTTTGATGCCTTTTCTTCTGCGATAACCTCAAGCTTATCGCCGCTTACACCGCATTTGGGGCAAATTGCAACCGCGCCCTTGGGTGCCTCAAAAACTTCACCGCAAACCTTGCATCTGTACTTAATCATATTATTTTCCTCCTTGGTAAGTTCATTTTTATTTTCATTATTTTTGCTTTCAATTTCAATCGGCTCAAAGTCCGAAGCGGGGTGTTTGCAAAGAGGACATACGAAATCCTCGGGGAGAGTATCGCCTTCATAAACATAGCCGCAGATTTTGCAGACGAATCCCTTTTTCTTGGGAGGCTGCGGCTTCGGTTTGATGTTGGCGTGATAGAAAGCATATGTGACGCCTTCGCCGCCGCCGAGTACTTCGGCATCGGTTACGCCGCATATGAACATTCCGTGAGTGTCGAGGTCAAGATACTGCTCAACCTTAAGAGAAATATATGCGTTGGTATTTTCATCGAGAACGGGTAGCCCGTTTGCGGAGCGTCGGAACGAAACCCCTTCAAGTTTATTGCAATCCTTACCGCTTCTGAATCCGAAATTTTGGAAAACGGCGAAGGGAGTGCCTTCAGTCAGGCAGTTGACGTTCATTATTCCCGATTTGAGAACGGTCTCGTGCGAATAGTTTGCTTTGTTGATTGTGACGGCAACGCGTGCGGGAGTGCTTGTAAGTTGCATAACCGTATTGCAGATGAAGCCGTTATCCTGTGCGCCGTCATTCGAAGTCACAACGTAAAGTCCGTATCCGATTTTAAAAAGGGCGGTCATAGCAGACATATGCATTCTCCTTTCGCGTGGTAATAATTAGTATATCACGATTATAACGCATAATTCACTATTTGTCAATACAATAATGATAATTGTTATCATATTTGTTTTAAAAATTAACGCACCGATATAAACCGATGCGTTAATTATAATTTTATATAGTATAAATCAGATAAGACCCTGTGCCATCATAGCGTCTGCAACCTTGATGAAGCCTGCGATGTTAGCTCCTGCAACGAGGTCATAGCCGAGACCGTACTGCTCTGCTGCAGAAGCGGAGTTATCGTGGATATCCTTCATAATCTGCTTGAGCTTGTTGTCAACTTCTTCAGCAGTCCAGCTGTATCTCATTGAGTTCTGGCTCATTTCGAGAGCTGAAACCGCAACGCCGCCTGCGTTAACTGCCTTTGAGGGAGCAACAGCCTTGCAGTTAGCCTTGAGGTAAGCGAGAGCGTCGTTTGTTGTGGGCATATTTGCAACTTCGATGTAGTAGGGAACGCCGTTTGCAACGAGCTTTTCAGCCTGCTCCATATTGATTTCGTTCTGAGTTGCGCAAGGCATTGCAATGACAACCTTAACGCCCCAGGGCTTTTCGCCGGGGAAGAACTCTGCGCCGAATTTGTCAGCGTAATCCTGAACCTTATCTCTGCCTGATGCTCTCATTTCGAGCATATATTCGATCTTCTCGGGGGTGTTGATGCCGTCTGCATCGTAAACGTAGCCGTCGGGACCGGAGATTGTAACAACCTTACCGCCGAGTTCAGCGATTTTCTTTGCTGCGCCCCATGCAACGTTGCCGAAACCTGAAAGAGCAACAGTCTTGCCCTTGCTTTCTTCGCCGAAATGCTTGAGCATTTCAACTGCATAGTATGTAGCGCCGTAGCCTGTTGCTTCCGGACGGAAGTAGGAACCGCCGTATGAGAGGCCCTTACCTGTGATAACGCCGTTCTCCCAGCAAGCCTTGATTCTCTTATACTGGCCATAGAGGTAGCCGACTTCGCGTGCGCCAACGCCGATATCACCTGCGGGAACGTCAACGTCGGGACCGATGTGGCGATAAAGCTCTGTCATAAATGCCTGGCAGAAGCGAAGGATCTCGCTGTCAGACTTGCCGCGCGGGTCGAAGTCAGAACCGCCCTTGCCGCCGCCGATCGGAAGGCCTGTGAGGCTGTTCTTGAAGGTCTGCTCAAAAGCGAGGAACTTCATTGTGTCGATAGTGACGGACGGATGGAAGCGGAGACCGCCCTTGTAGGGGCCGATTGCGCCGTTGAACTGAACGCGGTAGCCGCGGTTCGTGTGCCAAGCGCCGTTGTCATCCTGCCATGTTACGCGGAAGGATATCTGGCGGTCCGGCTCACACATTCTCTCAAGGAGACCGACCTTTTCATATTCGGGATGCTGTGCAACGATGGGCTCGATGCTTGCGAAAACTTCTTCAACAGTCTGAATGAAGAGGTCCTCACCCTTGTTTCTTGCCTTGACTTCATCAAGGACTCTTTGCATATACGGTGTCATAACTTTTACCTCCGTTTTATATGTTGAATTTTATTTGCTTACTGTATTAAATTATATCAACTTTAAAAATATTGTCAATGAAAATCGCAAAAAAAGCAAAAAAACACACAAACAAAGCAATATGTTCCAAAAAACACATTTCAAGTGCGCAACATACTTTAATTGCAGGGCAATTTTGTGCTAATTTTTTTATTTTTCGTTTTTATAAATTTCCTTGAAATACTTATAAGTGTCAACCTTGAGCTCGCCGCAGGCTGCCTCGTCGCAAGCGACTATGCCGTTGGGATGGAGCTGAAGTGCACTGATTGTCCATGCATGGTCAACACCGCCCTCAACACAATGGCGGAGTGCGCGTGCCTTATTGTGTCCGCTGATAAGAAGGAGAACTTCCTTTGAATCACAAACTGTTCCTACACCGACGGAGAGAGCAGTCTTCGGAACCTTATCCGGGTCATTGTCAAAGAAGCGGGAATTGACGATGAGAGTATCCTCCGTAAGTGCGCGGACACCCGTGCGCGATGTGAGCGATGTGAACGGCTCATTGAAAGCGATATGACCGTCAACGCCGCTGCCGCCGAGGAAGAGGTCAATTCCGCCATAGGATGCGATCTTTTCTTCATAGCGGCTGCACTCAAGCTCGAGATCATCTGCCATACCGTCAAGAATATTGATATTCTCGCTCGGGATATCGATATGATTGAAGAAATTATCGTGCATAAAATACCAGTAGCTCTGGTCATGATCCTTCGGAAGTCCGACATATTCATCCATATTGAATGTCACGACGTTCTTGAAGCTGACCTTTCCCGCCTTGTTCATCTCGATGAGTCTTGCATAGACTCCGAGCGGAGAAGAACCCGTCGGCAAGCCGAGGATAAACGGGCGGTCTTCCTTGTGGTTATTGATTGCAGAAGCGATATGCTCCGCAGCCCACTGGCACATTCCGTCATAATTGTCTCTGATGATAAGTTTCATTTTTCTTCACCTCTATATAAATTTGGACAACAAAATTAATTCATTATATATGATACACAATTTTTCGCAATTTGTCCAGCAACTTTAGGATTTTATTTGAAGTATGCTTTTATTCATTTTCATATTAAATATTTATTTGCTTTTTATATCGCTTTCCGTTATAATAGGCAATGCAGTTTTTTAAAAGGAGAATTTTATATATATGAAAAAAACAAATGCTCTGACAGAAGGCAAAATCCTCCCTTCGCTTCTCGGTTTTGCCCTTCCTGTTTTTCTCGCAATGTTCCTGCAGGCGCTCTATGGCGGAGTTGACCTTCTCATAGTCGGTCAGTTTGCCAAAACGGGTGATGTCTCGGGTGTTGCGACGGGAAGCCTTCTTCTGCATACGATAACGAGCATCATAACGGGTCTTGCAATGGGAATAACAATTCTCGTCGGAAGGCGGATCGGCGAAGAAAACCCCGAGGAGGCAGGCCGCGCCGTCGGCGGCGGTATTGCCCTTTTTTCCGTCATCGCAATTCTCTTCACTCTCATAATACCGATTTTTTCGGATTCGCTCGCATCACTTATGCACGCGCCTGCAGAAGCCTTCCGCGAAACCTCCGACTACATAAGAATCTGCGGTATAGGCAGTATCTTCATCGTTGCCTACAACGTCCTCGGAAGCATCTTCCGCGGAATAGGTGACAGCAAAACACCGCTCATAACCGTTGCAATCGCATCGGTCATAAATATCCTCGGCGATCTTCTTCTCGTCGCGGTATTTGATATGGGTGCCGCGGGTGCCGCAATCGCAACGGTGGCGGCGCAGGGTGCAAGTGTCATCCTCTCGCTCATAATCATCAGAAGAAAAAAACTCCCCTTTGAGTTTTCTGCAAAGCACGTCCGCTTTGAGCGCGATATAATCAATGCGGAGCTTCGGCTCGGATCTCCGATCGCATTGCAGGATCTCCTCGTCGGCATCTCTTTTCTCATAATCCAGATGCTCGTCAACGATATGGGTGTCATCGCATCTGCCGCAGTCGGCATCGGAGACAAGGTCTGCGCCTTCCTTCTCCTCATTCCCGCCGCGTTTATGCAATCGATGAGCGCATTCGTCGCGCAGAATCTCGGTGCAAGAAAGCCCGATCGCGCAAAGCAGGGGCTTCGTTGGGGAATTATAACCTCGCTTGCGGTCGGCATCGTTATGGCATATTTTGCAATGGCACACGGCGACCTTCTCGCGAAGATATTCGACAATGACCCCGATGTCATCAAAAAGGCGCATCTCTATCTCACGGCATACGGATTCGATTGCATACTGACTCCCTTCCTCTTCTGCTTCATCGGCTACTATAACGGATGCGGAAGAACCGGTTTCGTTCTCTTCCAGGGGATTCTCGGTGCGTTTGCCGTCCGCGTTCCCGTCGTTTTCCTTATGAGCAATATCCCGAACACGAATCTTTTCCTCATCGGAATAAGCACACCGATCTCAACGGTGTTCCAGATTATCATATGCCTTGCCGTCTATAAATATCTCACAGACAAGACAATAAGGAGCCTTGAATAAAACACAGAAAGGAAGATTAAAATGAGCAAATTCTTCGCATTTATCTACAGAATGAAATACATCTCGCGCTGGTCGCTTATGCGCAACACAAGAACGGAAAATGTCGCGGAGCATTCATATCACGTCGCCGTTCTTGCCCATGCCCTTGCGGTTATATCAAGGGATGTATTCGGGCGCGATATTGACCCCGGCAGAGTCGCCTCCTGCGCGCTCTACCACGATATGCCCGAAATCCTGACGGGTGACCTTCCGACACCGATAAAATATTATGGCTCGGATATAAAGACCGCCTACAAGAGAATCGAACACGAGGCAAGCGAACGCCTTCTCGCAAATCTCACCGAAGAAATGAGAAGCGGCATCCGCGCCGCCGCAATGGATGATGATGAAAAAGTCAATTTCTTCGTCAAAGCGGCAGATAAGCTCGATGCCTATATCAAATGCATCGAGGAGATAAATGCGGGCAACCGTGATTTTGCAACTGCACTGAAGCAGACAAAGGCAGCACTTGATGAGATGAAATCCGAAGAAGTTGCATATTTTATCGAAAACTATCTTGATGCCTTCAATATGACGGTTGACGAGCTTTGATTTTTTTGTTATTATATAAAGTGATATTTTTAAAAAAGGAGAAATGATAAAATGGCAGAATTACTCGAAATTATAATGGTGGTAAGCTTTGGCGCATCCTGGCCGGCAAATGTTATGAAATCCTGGAAAGCAAGAACAACAAAGGGCAAGAGCCTTATGTTCCTTTGCCTTATCGAGTTCGGTTATGTTGCAGGTATCGCTTCAAAGTTTATGAACGAAGCTTATATGGCTGAATTTGCTCACAAGTGGTATGTTCTCGTATTCTACATACTCAACTTCGTGATGGTAGGAGCAGACCTCATTCTCTACTACCGCAATTATCAGCTTGATAAAAAGGCAGAAGCAGAAGCGAAGTAAATAAAAATCGCAAGCGGGTTGCATATTGTGCAACCCGCTTTTCATATATTTCATCGGGTGATGTGTATATGAAAAACAGAGCGGTCTTTTTCCTCGTTGCGCTATGTGCCGCGTCCTTATTCGTCCTTGCAAAAGAAAAAAGTCTCCCCGCGATAGCGGAGGAGACGGATGATATAAAGCTCCCCGTTCTTATGTATCATCAAGTGCTTGACGAGCCAAAAAAGCTTGGCAAATATGTTATCTCACCGCAGGAGCTTGAGTCAGACCTACGGCTCATCCGTGAGCTCGGCTTTGAAACGGTAACCGTTTCCGAGCTGATTGCATATTGCAACGGCAAGGGGCCGCTTCCGAAAAAGCCGATTATACTGACCTTCGACGACGGCTATCAGACGGATTATAAAAATGTTTTTCCGCTTCTGCGTCAATATAATATGAAGGCGGTTTTCTCCGTTGTCGGTGCATACACTGAAAGATATTCGACAGAGGGAATAGACAAGCATATAAACTATGCTCACCTCTCGTGGGATGAGATTTCCGAGATGCAGAAATCAGGCCACTGTGAATTTTTGAACCATTCATATAACCTGCATTCGCTGAAAGGTCGCCACGGATGCCTCAAAGCATCGGGCGAAAGCGACTCGGATTATCGCGAAATTATCCACGATGACATAGTCCGCTCACAAAAACTTCTTGCCGAAAAGCTCGGCAAAGCTCCGCCCGCATTCACTTACCCCTATGGCGGCACGAACGATACACTTCGCGAAATCATCCGTGAGGAAGGCTTTTCCGCCTCACTCGGAACATATGAGGAAATCAACGTCATAACGGGAAACCCCGATGAACTCTATGACATCCGCCGTTTTAACCGCGCCCACGGAAGAGATATAAGAAAAATAATCGGGTAAGCTTTTGGCTTACCCGATTATTTCAAATGCGAGTTTATCAAGGATTTCATTTCTGTTATCGTCGGAATATTCAAGCTCTGCCGACATCAGGCGGCAGAGAAGGATATTATCTTCTGGTGCGAACGCACCCTTTTTTATGAGCACCGCCGCGCCGATTGCGCGAACCGTCCGAAAACAGACAACGGCGAATGCGGCTCGAAGCGCCGCCTCTTCAAGGTCGGGCGCGTTTGCAAAATGTCGGTAGATGAGATAGACAAGAAGCTGCTCATATTCGCACTCGTGCTCAACCATCAGCTTCGGTGCACTTCCGACACACTCCGCATTTTCCTTGAGAAACAAGAGCACACGAGTCCAAGCCTCATCCATTCTTTCAAGCGAAAGAAGAAACTCCGCCCATTCCGCAATACTGCTTTCGGAAAGGTTTATTCCGCAAAGCGCGAGAACATTCTCACATCTTGAATCAATCGGGTTTTCCCTCTCCTGCAAAAGCGATATGACCTCATCGCGCAGGGTTATGATTTCGTCCTCAACCTCCGGCTCACCCGAGATTTCAAGCTTCGTCTTATCGGTTTTTCCGAGAATTATTCTTGCCGCTTCCTCGCAGCAGAGCCCCAGCCCCGCTTCAATCCTTCCGGGTATCTCATTATAAAATCTCGGATGCTCGCGGCATATTCCGCATATGGAGTCCTCGCCGAGTTCAAGTATCATATCGCAGAGGCTATCCGCATTGAGAAACGGACAACGCTCATTCTCGCCCAAAATGAAATGCGGCGTTTCTTCATATGATATGTTTTCCCTTAGTCTTTCACCAAAAGCTCCCTCCGTCTGCTCAAAGCGGCGGAGACTTTCTTCATCTATATCTATTTCCCAACCGATGCAACAGCTGTTTTTACATTCTCCTGCTATGCATCGGAATTCTTTATAATAATCCGGGTATACCTTCTGCATAATGCTTCATCCTTGCAAAAGACCTTTCACTTTATCGGTGAAAGGTCTTTGATATTTTTAGAGGTTATAATACTGCTCAAA
>JAZSHZ010000167.1:0-8007 GCA_045533555.1 Eubacteriales bacterium | reverse complement strand
TTCCTCCGGAAGTGCGTTTGCAAAGATATTAAGGAAGCCCTCTCTAGTTGCAAAGCCCGTGTAATCATAGTTTGCAAACTTTGAGATAATTTCTTTCTCAATGCAATAATCAACATATGATTGATACCAGGGATTTCCGTTCTTCAAGGTAACGGACTTGTTGAAATAGTATTCGTTCATGCAAGCGGCAAGCTTCATTATTTCCGCATATGTGATAAGATCGTTCGGTGCGAATCTCGTCGGTGATTTTCCGTTGACGAGTCCCATATCAACAGCTGTTGCGACATCATTATAATACCATGCATCGGGCATTACGTCCACAAACGGATTGACAAGCTCACTGTGCCCGCAAACTGTGCATTTACCGTTTTCAAAGGTGTGATCGCCTGCATTGAAGAGCTCATAGCAGATCGTGCATTCTTCGTAATGACAAGCTGCATTTGCCATTTTCATAAGCTGATGTTCGTGGGGGGCGACATCATTCTTTCCGCTGCCGTCGGCAGCAAGTGCCGATATCAATGAGGATGCACTCAATGTGAGTGCAAGAATAACCGATAAGACTTTTTTCATATTTTTACCTCTTTCTTTGTTTGATTGATAAGAATCACTACTTTAACATTATATTAAATAATATTTATTATCTTGTATATTAGCCCCGGGGCTACTTGTACGATCGGGAGGGGTGGACTCAAGGCTACCATGCCGTTTTGAGCGCAAAAAAGCCGCCCTTTTCGGATGGACGGCTTTTTAATCAATTTCAGATGTGCTTTTTTAATTTAGCATAAAGTTCAAATCTGTTCGTTACGTCAAATTTCGCGAAGATCGAACCCGTATGTTTTTTTATCGTGCTTTCGGTGACGAATAATTCCTCTGCGATTTCTTTTCGGTGTTTGTTGGAAAGCAGTCTTTCGAGGACGTCTTTTTCTCTTTCGGTTATTTTGTTTGAAATTTCATCGCAGTTTAATATATGCTCAATATCTGTTTTGCTGAAGAGCGCTGAACTGTCATCATTGCCGGAATGAATTGTTTCGGATAAGTATTCTTCAGCTTTTTTTGAAGTATTTGCGATTGTGATGTTTCCGTTTTCGCCTCGGATACCATATTCCTGCAAAATGCCATACAAAAGCAAAATGAAAAGCTCCGATATCAGATAAGATACAGTCAAAAATTCAAAACCGCGCGGTAAGAATTGCTCAATAAACCAAATTGCAATACTGCAAAGGACGGCACACAGTAAAAAGATTGAGTGCAGAATGGAGGTTATCTTCTTTTTTGCCACAGAGTAAATAATTGCAGACAGCATCAATGTGAAATATGCAAACAAATATACGTAGTATGACAGGTGCAACGGTCCGTAATCACGGACAAGCCTTGTGACACCGTCCGTAATCTCTATGGAAACGTTGTTGTAATAGCAGGTTGAAAATCCGGGCGTAAGCGTTATAAACAAAACTGCGGTGCTGATAAGGAAAAGAACTGTCATAAGATGCTTTTTGTAATTGATGTTACATAAATTCAGTATCATTTTCAGCAACAGCAGGGGCAGAAATACCTGACCCGTATAAGCAATTCTGTTTGCATTAAGAGCAAAAGAAAGAGTCGGTGCAATTGAAATTAAAAAATGCCCGAGGTTACATACGAACACAGATATAAACATAAGAAACAGACATATATCCTTTTTTCTGTCAACCGCAATGCATATCCCGAGCAAAGCCAACGATATGAAGCAGAGCGCTCCGTAAGCTATATTCATTCCGTGTTCCCCCATCATATATACGAATGATTCATTTCATATATTATAGCATAATTGTTCGAAATGTTCAAGAAGTTTGATTTTTGATTCAAAAAATGAAAAAAGCAAGCATAATCGGTTGATCAGCTTGCTTTTGGATGATATGTTTTTATGTGTTATACATGCTATATAAGCTGTGATACAGACCCTTCTTTTCCATAAGCTCTTCGTGGTTGCCTTTTTCGGCAATGCCGTCACCGGTCAGAACGAGAATTGTTGTCGCGTTGCGGATAGTCGTGAGTCGGTGTGCGATGGTGAGAGTTGTTCTGCCTTTGGCAAGCTCGGCGAGAGATTGCTGGACGATATGCTCGCTTTCGTTATCAAGAGCACTCGTTGCCTCATCCAGAATAAGAATCGGCGGGTTCTTGAGGAAGACTCGTGCTATACTGATTCGCTGTTTCTGACCGCCTGATAGCTTGACACCGCGCTCGCCGACAAACGTGTCATAACCGTTGGGAAGCTCGGAAATAAATTCGTGAGCTCCTGCAAGTCTTGCGGCTTCTATGATTTCTTCGCGGGTTGCACCCGGTTTTCCGTATTCAATGTTGTCGTATACGGTTCCGGAGAAGAGGTAGACGTCCTGCTGGACAATTCCGATTTGCGAACGAAGTGATTTTGTCGTGACGGTTCGGATATCCGTGCCGTCGATTCTGATGCTTCCGCCCGTGACGTCATAAAAGCGGGGGATAAGGTTGCAGAGAGTTGTCTTTCCTGCGCCCGAAGGACCGACAAGAGCAACGTTTTCACCCTTCTTTATTTTGAGGTTTATTCCCGTCAGAACGTTATCCGTGCTGTCGGAATATTGGAAGCTGACGTTTTCAAAATCAATGTCGCCCTTGATTTCGGGGAGAACTGTCGCATCGGATGCATCCTTGATTTCTATCGGCTCATCGAGGATTTCAACAAAGCGCTCAATGCCCGTCATACCGCGTTGGAACTGCTCCGTGAATTCAACGATTCTTCGGATAGATGTGAGAAGTGTTGAGACGTAGAGAAGATATGCGACGAAATCGGGAGCAGAAATATGACCGCCGATCATAAACAGTGCGCCGGCAACGACGACGACGATATACATGAGTCCGTCGAAGAATCTTGTTGAACTTCCGAAGCCTGCCATATATTTATAGGTTTCCTTCTTTGTGTCAAGAAACTCTTCGTTTCCTTTTTCAAACTTTTCTTTTTCGATATCTTCGTTTGCAAATGATTTGACGACGCGGATGCCGAGGAGGGAATCCTCAACCTGCGAGTTGATTTCACCGAGCTGATTGCGAGAGCGCTTGAATGCGCGGCGCATACGTCGGTTGAATCGTGTCGAGCAGAAAATCATAAGCGGGATGATTGCAAAGATGATGAGTGTGAGGCGGAAATCCATGGAGCAAAGAATAATAAAGGAAACGATGATTTTTATTCCTGCAATAAAGAATTCCTCGGGGCAATGATGCGCAAATTCCGTTATATCAAAAAGATCGCTCGTGATTCTTGCCATAAGCTGACCGATTTTCGTGTTACTGTAGTAAGAATAAGAAAGCTCCTGAAGATGCGAGAACAAATCACGTCGCATATCCGTTTCAATCTTTGCACCCATAACGTGTCCGACATCCTGCATGAAATAGTTTGCGAGAACATCGATTATCCGAAGTGCCAGATATAAAATTCCGACCGAGATAACGGTACGCACGGTAAGTGCCGCGAGATCGTTCATGCCAAGATTGGTAAGGTATCTGACAATCAATGGGAGAACAATGTCGCAAACGGTTGTGAGCATAGCGCAGAACAGGTCGAGAACAAGAACAAGCTTGTATTTTTTGAAATAGGGAAGAAACCTTGAAAGCAGATACCTTGTGCTTTTTTGACGTGTGTTCATTTGTGAAATTCCTCCTTGTATAAATTGCGGTATTATGATAAAATACAATGTAATTAAAAAACGGAGTTGATTAATTTGAAAACAAGAATCATAAGCATTCTTCTTGTGTTATGTCTCCTTGCCACTGTTGCAGGTTGCGCAACAAAGCCTTCGGAAAGTGCGTTTGAAGGGGAACTGAAAGAAATAGGGGATGGCGCAATGTCTTTCGCTCTGACCGTTGATGACGGAGCGGGAAATGTCACTGGTTTTAAGGTGAACACCGATAAAGAAACCGTCGGAGAAGCGCTTATTGAGCTTGAACTCATCGAAGGTGAAGCAGGCCCTTATGGTATGTATATCAAAACCGTCTGCGGAATAACCGCAGATTATAATGACGGCGGAAAATACTGGGCATTCTATGTCAATGGCGAATATGCCACTTCGGGAGTGGACACAACCGAAATTGACGAAAGTGCAACGTATTCGCTCAGGGTGCAGAAATAAATATGAAGCTTAGTGTTAAAGAAATTGCTCTTTTCGGAGTACTTGGCGGAATGATGTATGCGAGCAAAAAAGCGATGGAGTTTCTGCCGAATATACATCTTCTTGCAGTTTTTATCATTGCAATAACTGTAGTATACAGAAAAAAAGCGCTTTATCCGATATACATATATGTTCTGCTTGAAGGCCTTCTCGGAGGCTTTGCAACGTGGTGGATACCATATACATATGTCTGGACAATCCTTTGGGGAGCAACAATGATTCTTCCAAAGAAAATCAATGCGAGAATAAAACCGTTTGTCTATATGGCGCTTGCCGCGGCACACGGGTTGTTGTTCGGCATTATGTATTCTCCTGTTCAGGCATTGATTTTCGGGTTAGATTTTCGCGGGATGATATCGTGGATAGTTGCGGGTTTGCCGTTTGACATAGTCCACGGAGTCAGCAACTTTTTCTGCGGAATTCTGATATGTCCGCTTATAAGTATTCTTGGAAAAACCTTTGCGTCCTCGAACAAATAAAAAGTATACCATAAAATAAGTGAAAAATCAAAGGCGTTGTGATTGTTTTATCACAGCGCCTTTAATATTATTTCTTGTATGCCTGCATCTTTTTGATGATTTCGTCCGCAACCTCGGTCGTGTTTGCAGTGCCGCCAAGATCGGGAGTGAGAACTTTCTTTTCCGTAAGAACTGCTTCAATGCATTCGATGAGGATTTTGCCCCAATCCTCATGACCGAAGAAATCGAGCATCTGACTTGCAGACCAGACTGTTGCGAGCGGGTTTGATTTTTTCATGCCTGCAATGTCGGGTGCGGAGCCGTGGATCGGCTCGAACATTGAGGGGAATTTGCGTTCGGGGTTGAGGTTTGCGCCTGCAGCAAGACCCATTCCGCCTGCAATAGCAGCACCGAGATCGGTGAGAATATCACCGAAAAGATTTGAGGTAACGACGATTTCGAATCTCTTCGGATCCTTTATCATAAACATACTTGCGGCATCGACAAGATAAGAATATGTCTTGACTTCGGGATAATCGCGTCCGACCTCTTCGAAAATCTGATCCCAGAATACCATTGAGTAGTTGAGAGCATTAGCCTTGCTTATGCTTGTGAGAGTCTTACCCTGAGATTTTGCAAGTTCATATGCATAGCGGATAACGCGCTCGCAACCTTTGCGGGAGAATACGCCGTCCTGAATAACAACTTCGTTTTCTTTTCCCTTGAAAAGCCAACTTCCGCTTCCTGCATATTCGCCTTCTGTATTTTCGCGGACGAACGTCATATCGACGTCTTCGATCTTGACGTCCTTGAGCGGACAGGGAGCACCGTTGAGAAGCTTAACCGGGCGAAGATTGATATACTGATCAAAGCTCTTTCTTATAACGAGGAGAAGGTCCCAAAGCGAAATATGGTCGGGGACACCGGGAGCACCGACAGCACCAAGAAAGATTGCATCGAACTTTGAGAGCGTCTCAATTCCGTCTTCCGCCATCATTCTTCCCGTTTCACGGTAATATTCGCAACCCCAGGGGAAATGGGTGAATTCAAAATTAAAGCTTCCGTCAAGGCGTGCCGCCTCGTTGAGAACTTTTATTCCCTCGTTGATGACTTCGGGGCCGATACCGTCGCCGGCAATAACAGCTATCTTATGTGTATTCATAAATAAAACCTCCAATATGATATATAGTTATAATATCATATCAGGGTGTATTTGTAAAATATATATATCGTTGACAAATATAGCCAAAAGCTATATAATTTTGATTTGCGGAGGTGGTATCATGAATCTTGCTCAGTTGAGATATTTCAAGGCGGTTTGTATATATCAGAGTGTTTCTGCAGCGGCGGAATATCTGCATATCTCTCAGCCGTCATTATCAAATGCAATAAAGGAACTTGAGACGGAGTTCGGTGTCGCGCTTTTTAGTCGCCGCCACCGAGGAATGATCCTGACGGAAGCAGGGGAGACTCTTCTCAAAATGAGCGATGATCTGATCGTTCGGGCAGATCGGATCGAGAGCGTTATGAATGAGCTTGGAGGAGAACGGAGTGTTTTAAAGCTTGGCGTTCCTCCGATGATCGGGTCTCTTATTCTGCCGAAAATATATAACGAATTTGCATCATCCAATCCGGATGTAAAACTCGAAATATTCGAGGGAGGAAGAAGTGAGTTGACAAGGCAGCTTTCGGAAGGTTTCCTTGATATGGCGTTTGTACCGCATAATAAGCCTATTGAAAAAGGCTTTGTTGCAGAGCGGGTTGGAAGTCTTGAGATTGTATGCTGTGTTGCAAAAGAGCATCCGTTGTCCGAAAAGAAAGAGGTTGATGCCGAGGAACTTCGCAATATACCGCTTGTTCTGTATAAAAACGGGTTTTATCAAACGGAAGAGATAAAACGTTGGTTTGTATCGTCGGGAGTAGCTCCGAGGATTCTGTTGCAGACAGAGCAGCTTTCCACGGTGGAAACGATAATATCAAGCGGAATTGCGGCGGGATTTCTGTTCAGGAGACTTGTTGGGAAAAATGAAAAAATGGTGCCATTATCCGTAAAGGTTCCGCTCAATATAGATATAAGCCTTGTGAGAAAAAAAGATTCGTATCCTTTCGGTTGTATGAAAAAATTCAGAGATTATATAAGCTCCTCGAATACATTTGAAGAATAAGCGGTGTATATAAAATGTAGCGGGATGATTTATGGTATAACAGATATAGCAACAGTAAGGTGAAAAAGTGATATGAAGTTGAAAAATATTCTGGTTGTCGTAAAAACTAATGAAAAATCGAGGGAATTCAATCACAACTTGTTTGGCATAAACCCGGTGCAAGACAACGACGGTAATATAATCTTAACGGTATGAAGAAAAATATTGCAAACATCATAACGGGGAGCAGAGCTGCACTCAGCTTGCCGCTTCTGTTTATTCCGCTTTCGTCGATATGGTTTTATATACTCTATCTTTTTTGCGGTTTTTCCGATATGATTGACGGAACGATAGCGAGAAAAACAGGAACTGTCAGTAAATTCGGAGCAGATCTTGATACTGTCGCCGACTTTATATTTATGTTTGTATGCGGAGTGAAGATATTACCGCTGGTGCACATACCCGGATGGCTATGGGCATGGATTATTATTCTCGCGTTGATTAAGATATTTAATATTGCGGTAGTCTTTATTTGCAGGAAAAAACTAATAGCAATGCATAGCGTGTTAAATAGAATGACGGGATTTGCTCTGTTTCTTTTGCCGTTGTTGCTTAGCTTTGTTGAAACTGCTTATATCATTACGGCAATATGTGTGCTTGCAACCGTTGCGGTAATGCAGGAAGTTTATTTTGTTGCGAAAGGGCAAGATGTCTTATAGTCAGATTATGATTTTTCAAAGAAAAATAACCGCTGAGGAATCTTACGAAACCTCAGCGGATTTTACGTTTATCGTACTACCGAAGAATGACTATAAATGTAGAATTCCTCTTGGCTGGGCATCCACTTCTTTTCCTTGGGCGGAAAAGTCGCGTCAAAGGCGTTAACTGCGGCAACGTCCTCACAGCAGTCGGCGGCAGTAGAGGGAATATACATCCACTTCTTGCCGTCAAGCACGTTTGGAACAAGCTCGCAAACGAGAAGCGCCGTCGGGAAGTTGCCATCTACAACAAAGCTCACGTTCTTCTTTTTGCAGCTTACAAACCCACGGCTGACGTAGTTGCCCGGATTGCCGAAGTTGATGTTCACGTCATAGCCCATCTTGCGAGCCACCTCAAAGGAATGCTCGATCAGCATTTTGCCAAGCTTCTGCCTTTGATAGTCTGGATGAATGCAAAGCGGGCCAAAGGAGAGAATCTCCTTGCGTTCACCGTTTTCATCTTCAAGCC
>JAZSHZ010000047.1:0-9680 GCA_045533555.1 Eubacteriales bacterium | reverse complement strand
CAAAAATATTGGTGGATTACACAAGTTTATGAATTGGCACGGACCGATACTGACCGACAGCGGAGGTTTTCAGGTATTCTCCCTATCAACACTCAGGAAAATTGAAGAAGAAGGCGTTACCTTTGCTTCACATATTGATGGACACAGGATATTTATGTCCCCGGAAAGTTCAATGAGAATCCAGTCAAATCTCGGTTCTGATATCGCCATGGCATTTGATGAGTGTATCGAAAACCCTGCACCATATGATTATGTTAAAAAATCATGTGAAAGAACAACAAGATGGCTCATTCGATGCAAAGATGAGTTGAACAGACTTAATTCCGAAGCAGATTGCGTAAATCCCGGGCAGATGCTTTTCGGCATAAATCAGGGCGGAACATACGATGATCTTCGCATAAAGCATATGAAAGAAATCAGAAAACTCGACTTGCCCGGATATGCAATCGGTGGCCTTGCTGTCGGCGAATCGCACGAAGAAATGTATAGAATTATTGATTCTGTCGAGCCGTATATGCCCGAGGGTAAACCTCGTTATCTTATGGGAGTCGGAACACCTACAAACATCATTGAAGGTGTTGCACGCGGAATTGATTTTTTTGATTGTGTTCTTCCGGCAAGAAACGCAAGACACGGTCACCTCTACACAGAGGACGGATGTATTAATCTCAATAACGAAAAATACAAAGAAGATACATCCCCTGTTGATGCAAATTGCGATTGCTACCTCTGTAGAAACTTTTCAAGAGCATATCTTCGTCATCTTTTCAGAGCTAAAGAAATGCTGGCTATGAGACTTGCCGTTATCCATAATCTTCACTTCTACAACAAATTGATGGAAAGAATAAGAACTGCATTGGATGAAGGTACTTTTGAAGAATTCAGGATGAAATATTCAGGTCGATTTGACAAAAGACTTTGATTTCGAAAGGAATAGAAATGAAGAAATTTTTGATTACTCTTGCCGCGGTTATATTGTTTTCGTTATCGTTTGCCGTGGCCTATGATGCAAATCCAACTGTTCGCGTTGGATTATATTATGGTAATAATGCGATGCCCTCCGCCAACCTCCAGAATATCGACGGACTTGGCTACAGATTCGGTTTTTTTGATACAACGCATACCTTTATCAAACAATATAGCACAAGTGCTACGAATCGCATCAGTATGTTGAAGGATAAAAATCTATATTATCATGACGGAAAGTTTTATGAATCCAGTCCACCCTCGGGCAGCGCGCTTATTGGTGCATATCACATTGAATTATCAAATGCATATAGCTCTCCCGAAGAACTTTCCTCCTATATTACATCCTTGAACTTACAAGGAATTCCGGCTTTTGCTGCGATAAAAAACGGAACATATTATGTTCGAATAGGATCGTATGCGTCTCTTGCAAACGCTCAGGCGGATATGACGAAATATATTTCGTTGGGAAATTCAACTGTTGTCGGAAACTCGTCAAAATGTGTAACGGTTGTCAATACGGCAAACGGAAAAATTCTGTTTGAGTACGATAATGGAACAAGTCTTGCCGTTTACCCTTCTCTCGGTGAAGTTGATATGCCGCTTACGTGGTTCAAAGGCTATAAATATCATGGCGGATTCCAGTATATCCGCGATGACGGCAACATAAGCGTTGTAAACTTCGTCCCAATGCAAGAATACGTCAAGGGTGTCGTTCCATACGAAATGTCTGCAAAATGGCCTTTAGAAGCCTTAAAAGCGCAAGCTCTTTGTGCTAAAACCTACGCCCTATATAATTACGGAAAACACGGCAAAAATTTTGATGTTTGCGGCAGTACCGACTGTCAGGTATATAGCGGAGCGGGTTCTGCAACTGATAATTCCGACAGAGCCGTCGATGAGACTTACGGAATGTATCTGCTCTATAACGGAAAACCGATAAATGCCGTTTTTCATTCATCGGATGGAGGTGCAACCGAGAACTCT
This sequence comes from Eubacteriales bacterium, assembly GCA_045533555.1. Classification (GTDB taxonomy): domain Bacteria; phylum Bacillota; class Clostridia; order Oscillospirales; family JAAYXM01; genus SIG480. The sequence continues at coordinate 7,727 of JAZSHZ010000047.1, read as the reverse complement.
GAAAATGTTTGGTCTGCAACTCTCCCCTATCTTCGCGGTGTTTATGATAACAACGAAGACCTTGATTCCTGTATAAATGGCCGTTGGTCATATGAATACACAACAGATGAGCTTACATATATTTTGAATGCTAAAGGTTATTCCTGTGCTAAAATCGTTAATATGTATGTCAAGGAATACACCGAGATGGGCAACGTAAAAACTTTGACGCTTGTTGATGCAAATGGAAAAGAATTTAATTTTTCAAAAGAAAAATCAAGAACAATTCTTTATAGCTCAACATATAAAAAATACACCCACAGTCAGCGTTATACTGTCAGAAAAAAAGGTGAACCGGAAATCGCAAATCCAACGGATCCTACCAACAATGTCTTTGATTATGACACTGTCTATGATGTTGGAAAGAACGGCAAAAAACAAGTTTTAAAAAATAATATATATGTCATCACGTCAAACAATAATAATCAATCAACCTCGAATGGAACCAATAAACCTGCTGAATCTTCGGGAGAAACTTCTTTTATTGTTTCGGGTACCGGATGGGGGCATAATGTCGGAATGAGTCAGAATGGAGCTAAAGCAATGGCGCTCGCAGGAAAGACCGCAGAGGAGATAATTCATTTCTATTATACAGATGTACAGATTGAAACCGTTAACTGAACCAATCCAATTATTTTAATTTTTACTATTGATTTTTTGTATGGATTTTAGTAAACTATATGATGTGCATTAAGCAAAAACACAAATTTGAAAGGACGAATTTTATGAAAGTCAAAAAAATTCTATCATTCATCACAGCAATCATCGGAGCGATGCCATTCGCAAGCATTGCTTATGCCGCTGAAGCAACTGCGGAAGAAGGAATCCCCACTGCGAGCTTTATAAGCCAGTATTCCCCTATTCTTATGATTGTCATTATGTTCGGCGTTATGTATTTCTTTATGATCAGACCGGAAAACAAGAAGAAGAAAGAAATCGCAAAAATGCGCAGTGAACTTACTGCAGGTGATGAGATAACCACTATCGGCGGTATCGTCGGCAAAGTCTCCACTGTAAGAGATGAAGAACTCACAATAGTTTCCAGCAGTGACGGAACAAAGCTCCGCATAAAGAGATGGGCAGTAAGCTCTGTTGATAAGAAAAGAGAAATCAACAAAGATCTCGAAGTAGAATAATACCGGAATAATCAATAACACCTCCGAATAGATATTAATATATCTGATTTGGAGGTGTTTTCTATCAAAAAAACAAATATCAAAAGGCTCATAACGGCAATTCTTTTATCGTGCACGCTTATGATACTGTTGAATACAGCACTATTCTGTTTAGGCGCTTCTTTAATATATTTTGATAAAATAGAACATTCTTATCTTAATATAGTAAGCCTTATTATACTGACGCTTAATTCTGCAATTTGCGCATTTATCAACTGTATTTATTTGAATAAACCTTTTATCAGTATTATTTGCAATATCCTCTCTGCTTATGTTGTTCTTTTTTTCTTTTCACTTTTTTTGTATCAAAAATTCATTTCATTAAATAACATTCCTGTTTTATCGGCGTGTATCATTGTTCCGTCACTGGCGATTGCAATATTGGTATCAATTCCCCGGAAAACAAAAAGGAGAACTATTTAAACAGTTCTCCTTTTTGTTTTATTCCCAGCCGCCATAGTTTTCTTGCCACAACTCCAAAACGGATTCATGCAACGATTCATTTGTTGTATAATCTGTATTTATATAATCAGAATCAGCAATCTCTTCGATAAGCTTTGCTGATGCCGCAGCAAGCTCTGCGGCAACCGCTGTGGATATATTTGAGAGCTTATTATCGGGGCGATGATGATAGAATTTACCAACCTCGCAATTATTTCTCATCAGAGTAATTCCCGGAACTCCGCAAACAGTAAACGGGAATAAATCATTACACGGATCAGGTTCGGTAAATTCAACATAATATATTCCCTGCGAGTTATAGACCGCTCTCATTTTATCACGAAGTTTATCATTAGCATTAATTACAAACCTGTTCCAACCGATCGTTGATGAGCACGAATCAAAATTACACATAAACATACCATTTCGCTCAATTTCATCGCGGTGTTTTTTTACATAAACAGAGCTTCCAACGGAAAGTTGTTCTTCTGCACCGTATGCAATAAATTTAATTGTGTGTCGATGTTTTTTCTTTGAAAGCAATCTTGCAAGTTCAACTGCAATCGCGCAACCTACAGCATTGTCATCCGCCCCCGGGCTACCCGCAACGGAATCCATATGTCCTCCGATATAAATGCACCGAGGGTTTTCATCTGTCCCCGGAAGCTCCGCAACAACGTTTTGCGATGTTCCTGCAACAGATCCGCCGGAAACCTTCAGTCTGGCTAGCTTGGCTTCTTTGTTCAAAAAATCCCAGGCAGAATAAAAAGGGACATCAACAGTCGGTACAGCGCCGTGTTTTGATACATATGCCGGTAAATAACTGTTTGCAATAGGAAGCTCGCTTGTGTAACGCGTATCAACATTCATTATGAATGCAGGTTTGGCATCAACAAGACGACAAAAAGCTTCCTCGGACGGAACAAACCCAAAATGAACAACGGCTTTGTTATTTATAAAAGAGATATCATTTCTTTGATAATCTGTATGTCCGTCAAAGAAAACAATCTCAGCTTCGATGGTTTTTCCGTTTGTTGTCGGTGACATATTGAACAACTTCACATCTATTTCTTTCCATTCACCGCAAATGTTTATCTCAAGTTTTTCTTCATGAACATCTCTGACCATTACCGGGAACTTTTCAATCTCACATTTGGGAACATATTCAAGAAAGCGTTCTTTGAGAAAGCAGGCAGCTTCTTTTTCTTGCGACGTTCCTGCAATTCTCACTCCGATAGTTTCGGTCAAATGACTGATATCTTTAAATATATACTCAGATGAATTCATATCAATTTCTCCTCATGTTTGACCTTAACGCGACATAATCTTTGTATTTTTCATCGTAATTTTTCGTTGGTTCGTATACCTTTGCAACGGATAAAGCATTTAATGTCACACCACACGCCATTGCCGCAAGTATAGCTGCTCCTGCACCTGCTGCTTCTTCTGTTGAAGGAACCAGTATGCTTCTGTTTAAAACATTGGCTATGATATTGCACCATAACGCACCTTTTGCGCCGCCGCCAAACAATATTAGCGATTTAATGCTGTCATCAATACCCATAAGTTCAAGCATATATCGAATCTCCAAAGCGACACCTTCCATTACTGAAGCTGCAAAAGCGCCTCTTGTTGTGGAGAAATTCGCGCAATAAAAAGATGCGCCATCCCCCAAAAACGGAAGAAATACAAGTGAATTGCCATTATTTATAGCTAGTTCAGCTTCTCGATCTATAATGTCATATCCTTCGTTGGGAAACATTAAATCACGAATCCAGCGAAGACACGTTCCTGCAGAATTGACAACACCCTCGGTAACCCATGATCCCGGTAATGTATATCCGCACCATCCAACACTTGTATAACGCTCTGTTAAAGGTTCATTCCATAATTTTGTTATTGCGCCTGCTGTTCCGAGAGATATTGAAACCTTATCGCTCGTAAGCCCAACTCCGTGAGCCGCACACTTTTGATCCTGTGCACCGACAGCAACCGTACATTCCGGATCAAGTCCAAGCTCTTTGGCTACTTCCTGCGAAACTTTTCCCGCGCAAGTTCCGCTATATTCAATTATCGGAAGTTTTTCCTTCGGAATATCATAGTAATCAAGAATATTTTCATGCCAACAACAATTCTTGATATCATAAAATAATGTTCCTGATGCCATACTGTGATCAGTTACAAATTTACCCGTCAGTTTAGCAGTTAAAAAATCAAGCGGCATTAAAAATTTATATGCATTTTCCCATACTTCGGGCATATTATCTTTAATCCAAAGCAATTTAGGTAATGTATATGCCGCATTTATCGGCTTTCCTGTTTCCGAGAATATGTATTTGTTTCCAAAATCATTTTCTATTCTTTTTGTTTCCTCCGAGGCTCGCATATCAAGCCAGCTCAACGCATTACAAAGTGGAATGCAATCAGTGTCAACCGGAACAATGGTTATTCCCTGTGAACTCAAAGAAATACTTTTAAGTTCTTTGGGATTAATTCCCGATTTTATAATGGCTTTTTTTGCGGTTTTTAATGTTAATTGCCACCAAAGTTCAGCATCCTGTTCAACATAACCCTCGCGCGGTGTGATAAGCCCGTATTCCTCATAGGCCGAAGAAACAACGGAAAGCGATGAATCAAAAATGATGCTTCTGCATCCTGTAGTTCCAAGATCAACAGCAAGAAAATATAGCATAATGTATCCTCTTTTTCATTAAATTATCTTTTGCGGAATAAAAATCACTGACTCAACCTTATTCCAAATAGAAAACGTTCTTTAAATCGACAGAAACGGGACTTTCATCGGGATTTGTTTCCATGATATCAGCCATAAAATGCCACCATTTTTTGCAAATATCCGTATTTGCAGATTCTGCCCATCTGTTTTCATCTTCAAGCTCAATATAGCCATATAAAACATTTGTTTCTTTATCTAAAAAAATTGAGTAATTATGGCCTCCGTATTCATGGATCATATCCTTCATTTCCGGCCAAAGTTCGTTATGTCTTCTTTCGTATTCTTTTTCCATACCCGGAAAAAGCTTCATTTTAAATGCCTTTCTGATCATGATTATCACCTCTGTTTTATTTTATCATCAAATAAATTTGTTTACAAGATTTTTTTATTGATTTCCTGAAAATCAGGGGCTATAATATAACCAAAAAAGCGATGAGGATAATAATGAAAAGACCAATAAATATTAATGAACAGAAAGTTGAATACAATTTAATTAGAAAAAAGGTTAAAAACATCAATCTTCGAATTAATTCCGCAGGTGAAATTACTGTATCGGCAAATAAAAGTGTTTCAATTTCATATATTGAAATGCTTTTATTGTCAAAAGCTAATTTTATCGTAAATGCATTAAAGACGATTGAAAACAGAAACAAAATTTCTCCTCAAGAAAGATTTTCATCGGAAGATTTTATTAAATTAATTAACGAATACTGTGAATCAGTATATCCATACTATCATAATCTGACATCAATTGATTTTCCTATTATAAAATTAAGAAAAATGAAATCACGCTGGGGTAGCTGCTGCCCCACAAAAGGAATTCTGACATTTAACAAAAATCTTATTTTCGCACCAAAGGAATGCATTGAATATGTTATTCTTCATGAATTTACACATTTTATACACCCAAACCATTCGCCACTTTTTTATGAAGAACTTTCAAAAAAATGTCCTGATTGGAAAAAACTTAAAAAACAACTGAACGAAATACCCATTCCCAAGACGTAGCAAAAAACTATTTATACACCAAAACATCCTATGGTATTAATTCCACCATAGGATGTTTTTATTGTCTTCTATTCTCCGTTCATATTGAACTAAGCAATGTAATCAAGAATTCTCTTGATGAGAACAGCGACTTCCGCGCGGGTTGTATAATCCGTCGGTGCAACAAGTCCGTTCTTACCGTTGACAAGCTTTGCGTTGACGAGAGCAGAAACTGCATTCTTTGCATAGTCTGCGACATTTGCAAAATCAGATGCCGAAATTGCCGTTGTGTCAAACTCCTTCTCCATTGCAACGAGTGCTCTGTAAACTATAACCATCATATCCTGACGTGTTATATTGTTTCTCGGTGCGAACTTATTCTCACCAATGCCGTTGACAAGACCTGTGTTTCTTGCAACTGCAAGTTCTTTTGCGAAGTAGTCGGAAGAGAGAACATCCGTGAAGTTCTCTTCATTTTCACTTGCGAGCTTAAATGCACGAACAAGAAGAACTGCGAAGTCTGCGCGTGTAATATTAGCTGCAGGCGAGAATGTGTTCTCACTTGTTCCCTTTATGATTCCTTCATCCGCAAGTGCATTGATTGCTTCAACAGCCCATCCGTAATTTCCGATGTCGATAAAGCGGATATTTGAATCTACTTCAGGCACCGTCGGAGTGCTTGGTGTCTGCGGACTTTCAGAACTACCAGGAGTTTGAGGTATGCTCGGTGTAGTTGTTTCTCCGGTTGTTGAACCGAAAACCTCAATTGTAAATCGAACCGTACTTGAGAGGATTCCGTCATCCGCCGTAACCGCAACGTGGTTCTTACCGATCTGTGATGCTGTCGGAGTCCAGACAACCTGATTTTTCTCCGTGTCAAGCATCATTCCGCGAGGAAGCGTTGTTGGGACAAGAGTTATTTCTCTGCCCTCTTCGCTGAATGCTTTTATCGGAACCGTAATCGCGCTTCCTGCCGTCGTTGAATGGTCTTTAATCTTCTCAATTATCGGAGCAGATGTGTAGTAAGAATCAAGTGCAACTTCTGCAGACTGACCCACCTCAATGTTGTACTCATATCCCTTGGAAGTATCGTATGCATCCACATATCCGCGAATCATAGTTATGTCGCCGATACCCAACGTGAGAACATTGCCGTTTTGCTCTGCGCTTGTAATGACATAGTCACCATTTCTAATGCCGTCATTTTTTATACTGAGAAGTTTTCCTTCAAGTTCCAATCCTTCAGGAATTTCTGTTTCGATTTCAAGTTCTATGAAGTTCTCAAATCGAAGTTCCTTCGTAAAGTTCTTGACCTTACCCTTTATTGCAGAAACAGACTGTTTTTCTCCAATCTTTGTTCCGTCAAGAATATAGCTTCGTACATAATTCTTGGAATCAGTATCGGAAACGGTATAAACTCCGACGAATCCACAGAAATCAAACAAGTCATCGATTCTGTAAGTTTCCTTCGTATTAGTTGCATAAACAACGTAGTCAACACGTCCGTTGTTGAGAGTTACCTTAATTGCAGCAACCGGCTCATTTGAACGAAGCGCGAGTCCGTTTTCGCGTGTTACCTTGACACGCTCAATGGTCTTTATGTTGCTGCTTCCGATATACGGTTCAAGAACAGTAGTAAAGAGTGTATCGAGATTCTTTCCGCTTCTTCTTGCAAGAAGATATTCGTAAATATCCGAATCCTTACCCTTCGCCGGAGTTCTGCCGTTGCAAACCGCAACTTCCGAAAGATTAAAATCATTGAGCATTGTAAGTCTTAAGTGCCAATCACGTTCTTTGAAAGTAATCTTACGCATCCTCTTGATGTCGAAATCAGCAGTAAATGTTCCCGTTTCGGGATTACGAGCACGTTTGACGTTTTCAAGCCAGTTATAGCCTGTGTCATATGCGGCGGAGTAAGCCGTATCACCGTACGGAATATCAGCACCTGCATATGTTCCCATCGGCTGCTTGATCATATCAAGACCCGTTATCTCGGTGTTATCTGCCTGAGCGTGGAAGCTATACACATGCTCGTCACCGCCGACAACTCTGAAGAAGTCAAGTCCGTACGATACAGTATCGTCAACATCAACGGAAACTATCGTTCTGCGATAAATGTCAGTTTCACCATATGCCGCAGGTGCATTGACATCCATGACCTTTACTTCTCCTTCTCCGTCAAAGTGCATTACGTCGCCGGAGTACTTCGGTTTTGTTTGCAGGTTTTCGTTTACCTGAACAGTATTGTGTGAAATCGTACCTGAAACCCATTCCTGTCGAATATCATTACCCTGACCGCCGGTATCCGGAGGATAGCCGAGATCCGGTGACATATTCATACCGAATGCATC
>JAZSHZ010000040.1:0-10389 GCA_045533555.1 Eubacteriales bacterium | reverse complement strand
GCAGTTCTCGTCAAGAGAATCCTCGATTTCGTAAAATAAACAAAATGAAAAGAGTTTGAGAAATTTTTTCTCAAACTCTTTTCATTTTGGAAACAGATTCAATTTTCGCAACCTTTTCGCGGTATTCCGTCGGTGTCATTCCGAAGGTTCTCGTGAATGAGGCAGTGAATGCGGTTGCTCTTTTAAAGCCGACGATTTTGGCAATTTCCGTAATGGGCGGATCATTGGTCATAAGATAATCGAGCGAGCGGGAAAGTCTTATCGAATAGAGATAATTTATCGGCGTTATCTTATAGAGCGATTTGAATTTCTTTGCAAAGGCAGTCCTCTCCATATGTGCGACATTCGCAAGCTCGCCAAGATCAATGTCTCTTCCGCAGTTTGCATACATATACTTCAGAACCTTTATAAAGCGTGAGTCATAAGCATCGTCTCTTGTGCATATCAGGTGCTTAGGTGCGGTAATGATCCTGTTGAGGATGCTTTCCGTATTTTGGTAAAGAAGCGAAAGCGAAGCCGATTCGGAGCTTTTTGTATAGTATATGCTTTTTTGGAAAAGCTCCCTGAGCTCGTCGTTGCATTCGGTTCGGAAAGGAATGCTTCCGAGCTTTTCCGCAAGACAACTGTCCGATATATAAAATTTGAGACTTACGGAGGAAAGCATTCCGCCAAATTGATTCCGCGGAGAATGAAGGGTATCGGGCGGATTGAAATAGACGTTCCCCGGAAGATAATTTATTTCGCAGTCATTGATATAGGTTTTGAAAATGTCGCAATCGCAGACGTAGAATACATTACAATAAGGGTGGGCGTGAAGCGCAATTTCCGTTGGCGGGAGCGTGTCAACATTGCGCGTTTTGATTATTGAGTTGTCAGCGGAAAAAGCGGGGCTGACAGATGATGTGGACGAAATAAGCCTGAAAGGAAAATCGCGCAAGAAAAACACCTCCTCCGAATATTTTATATTATGCCAAAAAAATAAACTTCTGTCAACAAATATGCCAATCTGACGAATATCAGAGCTATTGAAAAGGCAGTGATATTTATGGTAAAATTAGAATCAGGCAATTATAATTTCGGAGGTAAAGGTATATGAGAAAAAGAGCGTTATCGGCAATACTAGCCTTGTGTATGCTTCTCTCGCTTCTCCCAGCGGTTTCGTTCGCAGGCGCGGTGGATGCTTCATACACATATAATTTCGTCGGTCTCCGTGATAATACGGTCTCCGTCAAGGATGTTGTATATTCCGAAACGGGGGATACGTGGGAGTTTGAAAGCTCCGATATCGGAACGGTCAGGGCGCATAAGTTCGGCATCGAGGCAAATGCTTCGGCTGTCGGAAATTATGTCGCGGTCAAGGTGAAGATCCCGACGGCGGGAACATTCGGTGTTAATTATAAATATGGCAGAAGCACAAGCCTTGCGGGCTACGGCAACGTATATTTCCTTCCGGGAAGTACTGCGGATATTCCGGGCGCAATAGCTTCCGCAACGCCGATAGGTGAAAATATCGGATATTATGATGCATCCGAAGGAACGCAGACCTCGACTGCACTTTCCGATATCACGGTTCCCGAAGGCGGAGAATATCTTTTCGTCTTTTCTGCGGCGGCAAAGGGCGCAAGCAACTACCGTATGTATATCTCCGAGTTTACGCTCACGGAAAAGGGAAGCTCGGGAGGAGGAAATGCAGGCGGAAACGATGCACCCGTGACAGGTCCGTTTGTATATGAGCTTAACTATAATAAGAATCTCGCGTCGGATAAGACCGATATAGGAAGAACCTATTCGGATTATTCCAAAACGGGAAATACATGGATGTGGGCAGGCGCTTCCGGAGGAGTAACCGCGCTTTCCTATAACTACAACAGATCATGGGTAGGAAACGACGAGGCGGACCGTCTTTATCAGACGATTCCGAACAGCGGAAAAACCTACGGAGTGCAGATTAAAACCACAGCCGTTGATGCATGGGCGGCAATAAAGATCAAGACACCCGCATCGGGAAGATATGATGTCAGCCTCAGATACGGCAGACACAACACAGGCGGAGGATACGGCGATGTCTATATTCTCCCCGTCAGTGCGACAAGCGATATTGCGGCTGCAATCAGCGCGGCAGAACCGCTCAACCGCAATCCGATTTCATATGACAGCAGTAGTGCGGGTGAATCTGCTGAAGGAACGGCATATGCCGACAGAATCGAAAAGCTTGGGACTATAACAGTGGCAGAAAACGAAAAGGAACACTATGTTGTCTTTGCTGCGACAGAAGCAGGCGGAGCAGGTGCTTTCCAGATGTTCCCTCAGAGCGTAACGCTCACCGAGAACAACTCCACAGAGCCGGAAGTCCCCGAAGTTATCTATTCGGACTACAATGTAGTTTATGACTTCACAAAAACAGAAACCGACGGCCGCAACACTACATATGCAACAACGAACAATTTCTGGCGCTATGACAGTGCAAGCGAAAATTTTGCAACAACAGAAACAAGTTTCTATAAAAGAAGCTACGGCATTCAGATCCAGGGTCTCAACGGAAGCAAATGGGCATCCCTTGCAATCAACGTCCCCGCAAAGGGAGCGTACAAGCTTACACTTGACCATACCGTTGCTGCACAAGGCGGTATCGCACAGTGGTATATTATGCCCGCAGGAACAAATATTGCCGAGGGTCTTTCAGACAGCAAATACAAGCTTTCAAATACAATTGACTTCTACGGTGCGTCAACATCAACTTCCTCAACGGAACTTGGTGATTACACATTTGATAATGCAGGAGAATATCTCCTCGTCCTCACTTACGTCGGAAATTCTCCGAACTTCACGGGTAGCGGTGCAAAATCCGCTCAGTATATAACAAAGCTTACGCTCAATGGCGGAAACAAGCTTCTTCCGATGTCACTTTCCGGAACTCTCGAAGGTGAAGTAAGAGAAGACTCTTACGCACCGATAATCGTAACGGCAGTTATGAGTGACGGAACAACGTCGGAATTTGATCCGACCAAGCTCAAGTTTGCAAGCCTTGATGAGGATATCGCAACAGTTGACGGAAACGGAAACGTTGCAGGTATGTCGTCGGGAGAAACGACAATCACGTTCCAGACAAAGGACGGCTTTGCAAAAGGAAGCATCGACGTCACTGTTGAATCCGCAGGTGAGCCGCAGACATTCTTTGCTTATGACTTCAACGAAGGGCTCACAACCGGTGTTAAGATAAATACAATCACCGAATACGGTGCGGCACGCGGTATGTGGAAATATGAAAACGCATACGGTGCAAACATCGCTTCAAGCGTAACTCACAAGTGGGGTGCGGATCTTCGCACACAAGCTCTCGGTGAGTGGGTTGCTTTCCGTATCAAGGTAACGACCGCGGGAAGATATTTTGCAACACTCACCCACGGACAGAGCGCAACACTCGGCGGTTACGGAAACGTCTACATCCTCCCGAAGAATACAACGGATATTTCCGAGGCACTCAAAACCGCAACACCTATCGGAACGGATATTGCATACTACGGCGCAGCAAATACTGAAATTGTTGTCGATGAGCTTTCGGCGATAGACCTTACACGCGGTGAGCACATCCTCGTTTTTGAAGCAAGCAAGAAAGGCGGAAGCAACTTCCGTCAGTATCCGGGTCTTCTCGAACTTGACTCGGCAAACATTTTCAGAACACTTGAGTTTGACCTTAATAAGACGGAATATAAAATTTACGCCGACGGAACAAGCGATATCGGAACTGCTTCCGTCAAAGCATATCTCCTTGATGGAAGTGAAATTCCCGAAAATGAGCTTACGGTAATCTTCGGAAGCGACAATGATTCCGTAGCAGAATGCTTCGGCGGCGAGATTATCGCAACGGGTCACGGCAAGACAAATGTCTATGTGACCGTGACACACAACGGCAGAACGATGACGGCGAAGAAGGAAATCACGGTAACCGACGTAAGCGGCGTTAGCAAGCTTGCGCTCTCTGCCAATAAAGTCAATTTCAAAGGCGAAAATGCCGAGCTTTCCGCAAGTGTTGTATTCAACAGTGGAAAAGAAATAAAGCTTTCCGAAGGTGACGTCGTATATGAAATCGTCGGAGATAAGGGTGAGATAGCAGACGGCAAATTCGTGACCTGCGCTGAAGCGGGTGAAGTTTCCGTTCGCGCAAAAGCGACCTTCGGCGGCGAAAGCTATGAAAGCGAAGTTATAACGGTAACCTTCCGCGAACCCACGCAGAAGACAGCACCGACATACTATACAAATGAGCGTCGCGAGGCAGCGAGAGAGAATATCGCAAAATATTCGTGGGCAAAGCAGCTGCGTGATGAAGCGGTCAAGGGTGCGGAGAAGAGCCTTGAAATCTATGAACAGCTCTATGACCTTTTGCCGGGCGAAGGTATTCCGCGTTCAAGCCGCGTAGGTGCGGAATCAGACCCCGATTATATCTATTGCCGCTATTGCGGAAATGACAACCTCTCGGAATACGGAAGCCGCGGTCACGGCGTCTATGACACGAACCTCTATGTAAAACCCTGGAAGGTTCAGTGCCCGGATTGCAGGAGAATCTTCCCGACGAACGATTTCGCGCTTCTCTATGAAAGAGGTCTTGATGAGCACGGCTATTATAACAATGAGCGTGCGCGCAAGGCAAATGCGGAAGCCGTCGCGAACGGAGAAAAGGATGCGCTTCACAATGACCTCTATCCCGAGCTTTATGACCCGACAAAGGAAAGCTATAACAAAGACCCGATGACGGGTGCGACCATCGACGGTGAAACATGGGGCGTCGACGACGGACTCGGATATCTCCCGGGCAGAACATATCCCAACGGTGTTGAGGAACGCCACAGTTATATCGCGTTCTATACGCATGATCTTTGGTGTAATGTAAGAAACGTGGTCAGGGATTTCGGAAATGCATACATCTACACCGATGATATAAGATACGGTCGTGCCGGCGCTGTTATCATAGACAGAATCGCGGACCTTTATCCGAGCTTCTCATATAAACAGTGGGATAATATGTATCTCGTTGCGCACGGCGGATCGGGATACGGAAAAATTTACGGAAGAATAAACGATAATGATTATGCAACGGCATTCATCAAATACGCAGATGCATTCTATCCTGTATACGATGATCCGCAGGTAGTCAAATTCCTCTCCGAAAAGGCAATCAAATATAACCTTGAAAACTCCAAGACAAGCGGAGAAAAAATCTGGGCAAATATCGAGGATGGACTTTTGCGCGATGTTTTCAAATCCGCAAAGGAAGGAAACATCTACGGTAACTACGGTCAGCTTCAGGGAACTCTTGCAATCGATGCACTTGTTCTTGCAAGCGAACCCGAGAGCAAACAGATTATGGACTGGATTTACCAGCCCGGCAAGTGGACACAGAACACTTCAACGAACACTGCACAGAACACGGGCGGTAACTTAAGCGTTCAGCTTGTCGATGTTGTTGATCGCGACGGTGCTGGCAATGAGGCATCACCGCGCTATAACGGAAGCTGGATCAAGCGCCTTTATGACTGCGCCGATATACTTGCGATGTATAGCAAAGATCCGAAATATGACCTCTATCAGAACCCGAAATTTGCAAAAATGTTTACGACGATCATTCCGTTGAGCCTCGTTGATACGCATACAGCGCAGATAGGCGATGCGGGAACAACCGCAGGTCTCGGCTTTGATGACAGTATAGAATGCATAACCCGCGGATTTATGGGTCTTAAGGATTCTCCGCTCGGAAATGAGCTTGCCGAGCATCTTTACAGACGAAACGGCTACACGGAAAAGGGACTCCATTATGATATCTTCACGAAAGATCCCGAAAGCATGGAGAAGGATATTCTCGCGCTTATTGACGGTGACCTTTTGCTGCCGAGCGAAATGATGACGGGCTTTGGTTTCGCGGTCCTTCGCGACGGCGGAAAGTATGCAGATGCAAGCCATATAACGCATGTCAACAATCTCCGCGATTTCTGGATATACTTCGGAAGAAATGCGGGCCACGGACATCAGGATACACTCAATCTCGGTATTGAGGCATTCGGACTCAACTTTGCTCCCGATAACGGATATCCGGAATTCGCAAGCACAGACCCCCACCGTTCGCAGTGGATGGAAGCAACGATTGCCCATAACACGGTAACGGTCAATGAAAAGCAGCAGAAGGATAATGGCTTCCACGGCTTCCCGAAGCATTTCGATGATGCCGGAGAGGTCAAGATCATGGATATTGATTCACCTGCGGCTTATGCGGAGACACAGATATACAGAAGAACACTCCTTATGATAAATGCAGGAGACGATGTTTCCTATGGAGTTGACTTCTTCCGTATCAAGGGCGGAAACGATCATATCTATAGCTTCCATAGCCAGTCCAACGAGATTTTTGCAACCGAAGGTCTCGATGAAATCAAATATCAGACAGATGACGGAACGGCAAACGGAAACTTCATCGGAACATATGCAAGCCCCGATGTTGAATACGGGCCCGACCCGGCAAATACACACGTTATCGCGGATCTCAAGTATCCGCAGGGATATACATGGATGAAGAACATACGCCGAGCAAATAATGTCGGCAAGTTCTCCGTTGATTTCAAGGTTGAGGATTTCCAGGGTGCGATAAAAGACGGAAGCGGACTCCACCTCAGAATGACGATGCTCAACGACTTTGCTCTTGATGAGGTCGCACTCACAAGCGGCAATGTCCCGAACAAATCAGAGAACAAGAAGCTTCCGAGAACATTTGAATATGTTCTTGCAAGAAGAAAAGGCGAAAACCTTGATTCACTTTACACAACAGTTTACGAACCCTATCGCAACGAGCGATACATCTCCGATATATCTGCACTTGAAATAACTGCAACTGAAGGAAATCCCGGCGCAAACGACGTTGCAAAGGCACTCAAGGTTACACGCACGGACGGAAGAGTTGACTACGTCATATATGCGACGAACAACACCGTACTCTACACTGTAACAGACGGAGAATTCAAGCTTTCGTTCCGCGGTTTTGCAGGAATTTACAGCATCAATGCAGAAGGCAAAAAGATATACACATATATCCACGATGGTGATGTCATCGGTGAAGAGACGGGGCTTAGAAGTGAAATCAAAGGTATGGTCAAAGATTTCACCCGCGAGCTTTCTCTTGTAAATGAAATCTTTATAAAGACTGATGATGAAGTCGATGCATCCGCACTTGCCGATAAATACGTATTCATCGAAAACGACGGAGTACAGAACGGCGTTTACCGCATCCACAGCGCAGAGAATACAGATGACGGACTTAAACTCAACATCGGTGCGGTAAGCATAATCAGAAATTACAGAGATGAAAACGATACTTCACTCGGTTATGTCTATAACATAGCAAAGGGGCAGAATGCATCGATTCCGCTTTCGTCCGTTAATGACGACTCACCTGTATTTAGTAAAGTGGGTAACACCACTGCAACGGCGGGAAGCTTGATCAGAATCAATGTCAATGCGGTATGTGAGGATGGAAGCGCGGTAACTTATATCGGAGAATCGCTTCCGCGCGGCGCAACACTTGATGAAGCGAGCGGCGCAATATCCTGGAAGCCCGAGAGCTCGCAGGTAGGCGAAAATCACTTTGCAATAACGGCAAAGGACACAGAAGGACGCGAGACAACGATCCACTTCACAGTCACGGTCTATGGTAAAACAACAGGCGGCAGCGGCGGATCAACAGGCGCACCGTCCACACCGGGAACGAGCACACCGACCATCCCCGCAACAAAGCCTGATGAGAAGGATAATTCAACGTCCTCCACAGACAATGGGGATAAAACTCCCTCAGCCGGCGATGCCGACAGCTCCCTCGGAGAGGGAGCCGGAAACGTCCGCTTCATCGACCTCGGTGCTCACGATTGGGCGGCAGAGGCTATCAATGCTCTTGCAGATGAAGGAATCATAAAGGGAACAAGCGAGAACACGTTCTCACCTGCGGCAAACATCACTCGCGCAGACTTCGCAATACTTCTTGTCCGCGCATTCAAGTTAGCAAATGAGAGTGAAGAAAACTTCGCGGATGTTTCATCTTCGGATTACTTCGCAAAGGAGCTTGCGGTAGCGAGAAACACAGGTCTTGTCAACGGCATCGGTGAGAATAAGTTCGCACCGAGAAACAACATCACCCGTCAGGATATGATGGTTATTGTTTATAGAGCAATGAATTCAATGAACAAGCTTGATGTAGGGGACGGCGTCCTCGACGTCCCGCAAGCTCCCGACTTCGACCAAGTTGCAGACTACGCCCGCGATGCGGTTTCCGCCCTTGTCAATGCAAAGCTGATAAGCGGCAAAAACGGTCTCATCGACCCGACGGCATACACAACAAGAGCCGAAGTCGCAGTTCTTCTTCAGCGGATTCTCGACTACATAAAATAAGTGTGCAAAACACCGCCGAATGGCGGTGTTTTTGCTGTTTGACGAACAAAGCAGAAAATGATATAATAAAAGAAAAAAGGTGTGATCGAATTGGCTTTTTTTGAAATGCACTATTATTCGGAAGCGCTTCGTCGAAGAATTACCCTCAATGTACTTTTACCTGAAATTCCGAAAAAGGATAAAGGGGCGGGGCTTCCGGATGTTGAATCTTATAAGACGCTCTATCTTTTCCACGGCTTGTCATGTGATTATTCCGATTGGATTCGCAAAAGCAACATTGAGCGCTATGCTGAAAAATATGGAATTGCGGTCGTTATGCCGTCAGTCGAACGAAGCTGGTATACCGACACGCAATACGGAGAAAAATATTTCACCTTCGTGACGGATGAGCTTCCGAGAGTATGTCGAAGCTATTTTCGCAATATGAGTGACAAACGCGAGGATAATTTTGTTGCAGGTTTTTCAATGGGAGGCTACGGTGCGATGAAGGCGGCGCTTTCGTGCCCCGAAAAATTCTGCGGTTGCGCATCCCTTTCGGGCGGGCTTGATTTAATGAAACTCGGGGAAATCTTAAACATTCAGGATTGGCGCGCAATCTTCGGTTATGATTTGAAATCGGGCGATGAACTCGGAGGAACAGAACATGACGTGTTCGAGCTTGCAAAAAGAATCAAGGCGTCGGGAAAAGAGATTCCCCGTATGTATCTTTGGTGCGGGACAGAGGATTTTCTCATCGAAATAAACAGAAGCTTCCATAAGGCGCTTGACGGGCTCGGAATTCCGCACGTTTATGAAGAAAGCGAAGGAAACCACAACTGGCAGTGGTGGGATTTGCACATTCAGGATGCGCTTGAATTCTTTTTTTAATAAAATTTTTCGCGCTGCTTTGTCTTTTATATTATTTATACAAAAAAATTCTTATTTTTTTGATATATTTTTCATAAAATGTAGTTGTAAATTTGAAAGAAATCGTTTATAATGATAGCATACGAAATTTTTTAGGAGGAATATAAAAATGAGTATCAAAGTTGGTATTAATGGTTTTGGCCGTATCGGCCGCATGGTTTTCCGTGCAAGCACTAACCACCCCGAAACCGAAGTTGTCGGTATCAACGACCTTTGCCCGGCAGACTACCTTGCATACATGCTCAAGTATGACACAATGCACGGTCAGTTCGCAGGAACTATCGATTCCACAGAGAATTCCATCATCATCAACGGCAAAGAGATCCCGATCTTCGCAGAGAAGGATCCTGCAAACCTTCCCTGGGCTAAGGTTGGCGCAGAGTATGTTGTTGAGTCCACAGGCTTCTTCCTCACAAAGGAAAAGGCTGCAGGCCACATCGCAGCAGGCGCTAAGAAGGTCGTTATGTCCGCTCCGTCCAAGGATGACACACCGATGTTCGTTATGGGTGTTAACCACAACACATACACAACAGACATGGATTTCGTTTCCAACGCATCCTGCACAACAAACTGCCTTGCTCCGATCGCTAAGGTTCTTAACGACAACTGGGGCATCACAGAAGGTCTCATGACAACTGTTCACTCCACAACAGCAACACAGAAGACTGTTGACGGCGTTTCTCTCAAGGATTGGCGCGGCGGCCGTGCTGCAAGCGGCAACATCATCCCGTCTTCCACAGGCGCTGCAAAGGCTGTTGGCAAGGTTATTCCGGAACTCAACGGCAAGCTCACAGGTATGTCCATGCGCGTCCCGACTCTCGACGTTTCGGTTGTTGACCTCACAGTCAACCTCGCAAAGCCGGCTAAGTACGATGAGATCTGCGCAGCTATGAAGGCAGCAGCAGAGGGCGAACTCAAGGGTATCCTCGGCTACACAGAAGAAGCAGTCGTTTCTTCCGACTTCCTCGGCGACACACGTACATCCATCTTCGATAAGGATGCAGGTATCGCTCTCACCGATACATTCGTTAAGGTTGTTTCCTGGTACGACAACGAAAT
>JAZSHZ010000127.1:0-12254 GCA_045533555.1 Eubacteriales bacterium | reverse complement strand
GCGTGTCGATAAACTTATCGACACGCTGAGAGATTGTCCAAAAGGGTGCAAGATTATTCAAACCGAACCCGAAGTAGTACGTTGGTACGTCGAGAGGTGAGGTTTGAACAAAACAAGCGTTTTATATACAATGCTCCGTTTTTTTGTAAATTGGTTTTGTGAAAATTCGAGACAGAACGACACATAGATCGTTCCCTATATATAAATTCTCCGCTTGTGTTCTTGTGCCTTTTTCGACAGTCTGAAACCGTGTGTCATTTTGCCACACGGTTTTGTGCTATATCCTGCTCGGTACCTTGCCCTCAAAGATCTCGTGCGCGTTGTTGTAGAAATCGCGGACGGTGAGCGGGCGGCTGCGGAAGTCATTGACGGTTCCGGGCGAAAGCTCATACATCCAGACGCCTTTATAGCCGATTTCATTGAAAAGCGAATTGATTTTCGGCCAATCGTTCTTGCCCTCGCCGGGGAACCAATGGCGTTCGTTGATGAAATCATAGTCGGAAATATGGCAGGTGATGATTTTGTCGCCTGCTTTTTTGACGAATTCTTCATGTGTATCCATAAGAAGATGGTTGACGTCAAAGCAAATGCGAAGCTTATCGTTGACGCTTATGATATCAAGAAGCTCTTCCGCAGTGCGACCGAGGCAGCAGGGAATCATATTCTCAACTGCAAGCTGAGCTCCGTTTGCAGAGGCAAGATATGCAAGCGAATTGAGCGCATCCTTTGCCCAATTGATGCATTCTGCTCTGTCTGCATCTTCGGAGATGATGAAGCTCGGGTGGATGATGAATTTATCCGAGCCGATATCCGTTGCGCGTCTTATAAGCTCGCTATTGAGCTCAAGTGCCCTCTTTCTTTCCTCTGCAGTATCGCGAACGATTGAGAATTCGTGCTTGAAGGGGAGATGGGTTGACCAGATTTCAATACCCTCTTCGTCTGCATATTTTCTGACTGCGCGGAAATCAAGATCCATAGGCTCCTTTACGAGGCAGAGCTCAACTGCATCCATACCGCCATCGCGCATTGCCGCAAAGTTTTCTCTCGTGAGGTCGGTGTCATAATATCTGATTCCGATTCTTCTCATAATGATATCTCCTTAATAAAATGAAAGTGAAATGCGATGCTTTTCCATCGCCTCATCGTCAAAAATATGTGCCCAGCGGAGTCCTTCGCGTTGATGCTTGAATAATTCATCGCCGTAATCCCGCATCCATTTGCTCAGGTTGCGGCGTATGGCAAGCGGAGATTCTCCGTATATCTCGTTGCATTTCATTGCGAAATGGCTGCTGTCGAAAAAGCCGCATTCCTCCGCAATCTCCGCAATGCTTTTTCTGGTTTGCTTGAGCATCTGCATTGCGTGGCTCATGCGAAGAAGCGTTGCATAGTTGTTGCAGGTTCTGCCTACGGTAGAATTGAAATTTGATGTGAATGTCCTGCGGGACATCATGGCGGCATTTGAAAGATCGTCGATCGTTATTTTTTCGGAAATGTTTTCGTGCATATAAGCAAGTGAATTTCCGATGCATTCATTTTTTGACTTTGTCGTTATGATTTCGCGCTTTGAAGCGATCCGCTCGGAAGTATTTGTGCATAGCTCCAGAAACTTTGCGATATATGCCATCATTTTGTTTACGTGCATTGCGAGTCGGTTATTATATTCCGAAAGCATATCCTCGCAAAGCATATCCGCCATGCTTTTGACCTTTCCGGTAAGAACAATATGAGGATTGAGGTAGAATGAATCAAAAAGCCCTGTCTTATAGCTTTGGTCGAGATAAGGTATATGTTGCTTTTCAAGCTCATTTTTTTTGATTGAAATCTGGAAAACCCGTGTTTCCGCAAGATTTGTTTTCGAAGCATCGATCCTGTGCATCATATAAGGAAATATGAGCATCGCGCTTCCTGCGGTTTGCGGAATCGTGACTCCGTTTATCATATGGTCATATTCCCCCGAGACGGTATACCATATCTGAAGATAATCGTGCCAATGGGTGTTGCTTATCCTCTGATCCCGCAGGGTCTGGATGCAGACGGGAAGAAGGTTGAATATATAATTGCCGCTGCCGGGAGAAAATGAATATTCATTATAGGGGGCAACAAAAGGATTGTTCATATTGACCTCCTTCCGAAAACTTCAGTTTTTTTAAGTTAATAATATACCATACGGAAAAATATTTCAAGATAGAAAAATCATAAAATCGGGCAAAGAAAAAAACATTTACCCGTTTTTCCCATTTTGATGATTGTCGCGTGATTGCGCGGATGATAGAATGTTTTAAAAGAAAACAAAGTGCAGGAACAAGAAAATACACTTTGCCCGTTTTTCCTTTTTTTAACGTTGGCAAGCTGATATTTAAATGTTACAATACAATTAAGAAAGTATATAAAACGGAGGTTTGCATTTATGAAAAAAATAATTTCAATAATGATCGCACTTATGATGGTAATAAGTATGATCCCTTCAGCCTTTGCGGAAGGAGAGAAAGTCTATACGTTCAAACCTGACGACAACAGACATACTGATCTGGTATCGGCCTCTCTTGACGGTGTTTTCGGGGTCGAGCGTGTATTAGACGGCACACCGTATTATTTAAACTCGACATATTTTTCGGGATATGGAAGCCGCGGATGGAAAATTCTTGATGCAGATGAAACAATGATAAAAAATGCAGCAAGCACCGGGAATATTTTCAGGATTTTTTATAGCACCGGAAGATCGTACTTGCAGTCAAACAATGGCGCGGATCGCAAATTCAGAGTTGCGCTTTCACTCGAAGCATCTGAAACGGCAGGTTTTTATTTTCCAATAGTAGCCGGCGCTGCGAACGCAAAAGTGACAAGTGCTGTTTTCGATATATACGCGGCTTTGTATGAAAACGGAAAAAATTCAATTGATGACTATAATGATTCAACGTATTTAATTGAAACTGCATGGGAAACACCATCGTGGGGAGAAGTTGTGCATACGGGAAAGAATGCAATATACACCAAAAGCGGCGATAAAGTTGTCTTTGCCGTAAATGCTCGTGATAATTCAAAGACACTAAAAGTATATAGTATAACGCTCAATCCCGTTCTTGATCCGATTATGAAAACAGTGATTAAGAATGCTGATGACACCGTTTCTTCTGAGCTTTTATTCAATATTGAAGACGCGGAAAGTCAAACACAAAAGGTAACGTTATCGACAACTGTTTCGGGTACCGACATCACAGATATGCCCGTGTCCGATAATTTCATAACATATAAATCCTCGGATGATAATGTCGCAACCGTTTTGGCAGATGGAACGATAACAGCGGTTGGAAAAGGAACTGCAACAATTTATGCAGAAAGCTCCGATGGAAAATACAGCTCGCTTAACAACGGCATAAAGGTAACGGTGACTGAACCGCAACCTGTCGGAAAAACCTACACGTTCAATCATGTTGATACCAATCTCGGAACAAACACCTTGCTTTCCGATGTTACGGAAACAACGACCGATAAGAACGGCAATAACTTTTTTGATACTTACGGTTGGAAATATTTTCCGACAGAAGGAGATGCAACGGCAAACGGATCAATCAGTTCATTCTATGCAGTAGTTTCAAATGTAAATAACTCCCTTATTTTCAACGAGCGATATGGTGAATTTAAGTTTGCTCTTATGCTTAAGGCTCCGGAAATTGCGGCTTTCTATAAACCGGCAGTTACTGTTTGGGGAAATGAGGGGACGGCGAATGCCCGCTCAATAAAAATGTATATATCAAAACCTGCTAAGGAAGAGGACGGGGTTAACTATTACGACGGAGCAAACCTTGTATATAGCGGAGCGAGCGGAAGCTATGAAAATACAACGTTGACAGCAAACAAGGCAATTTATGCAGGTTCAAACGAAGCGATTGTTTCAGCATTTTGGTCAAGTAACTCAAAGCAGAGATTCAGATATCTTGCACTTGACCCGATTCTCGATCCTCAGCTTACAATTGCGGCAGATAAAACCGAACTTGGCACAAGTGAAATTGCCAACATAACAAGCACAAAGGTTTCGAGCACCGACGTTGAACCTATGGATGTAGCTAACGGATTTGTTGAGTATAAATCTTCGGATGTAAACGTCGCAACCGTTTCGGCAGACGGTGTCGTTACGGCAGTCTCCGCAGGTAACGCAAAAATCTGGGCAGAAACATCGGACGGCAAGGTCAAATCAAATGAAGTAATCGTAACTGTATCTGCTCCGGCAGCTCCCGAAGAGGATGAAGAGCTTAAAGCTGCATTTGATGCAAAGACGGAAGCTGCAAACACATATGTTGAGTCGACCGTAACGGGGCTCACGGATGACAGCACGATCACAGCGAAAAAGAACAGCAACGGAACATTCTCGCTCACGGCTCCCGAGACAAAGAACGATGCAAAGTTCCTCTATTGGGCAAAGGGAATGAGCAAAAATAAGAAGATTGTTTCCTTCTCGAATGTTCTTTCGGATTATATGCCCGAGGAAAACGGCAAGAACTATCTCATTGCAGTATATGAGGACGATATATCGGAAACTGCGGAATATTATAATGCAAACGGTCAGCGCATCGCAACGGGAACAGAGCCGGCGCTTCCCTCAATGGCAGGCTACGGCAAGGCTTCCGGTTGGGCAAAATTCGGTGAAACGAATATCTACGTTGCGGAATACGGCAACAAGACGACTCCCGACAACGTAACGGTAACGGTCGACGGAAAGGCGCAGACAGTGCCCTACGGAACAAAAATTACCTGCAAGGCAGATGAGTCAAAGGCAAACTTCAAGTGCTGGAAGAAATCCGACGTAAACGGAAAGACGGAAATCGTCAGCGCAGAAAAGAACTATGCATTCAATGCATGGGAGAGCTGCACTGTAGAGTCGGTATATGAAGAGCATTTCTACACCGGAGCAAAGCTTAAGATTATCATTGATAGCTTCACCGCAGGTGAGGAGACCGGCGTTATGGCAGAATTCGTCGGCTTCGGAAATGTTGTTGAAAAGGGAATTATGTGGAACGGCAAAAAGATTTCGATGACGAAACCGGGAAATCAGTTCAGTGTCATCGCAGATAAGGCAGGAACATATGTCGGCTATGCAATCATCGGAAATGCAGAAGACGGCTATACCCTTATAACAGATGGTGAATATGTAAAATAACTGATATAGCGGAGAGCTTTTCTCTCCGCTATAATAAACAGAAGGGAGAACGAAGATGAAAAGATTATTATCATTATTTCTTGCAATGGCGATGATGGTAAGCCTTTTGCCCGTTGTTTCGGCAGAAGAGGGCGAAGCGGTTGCTTTGTCGGAAGAGCCGGCAGGTATAACGCTTGTCTATGATCTCAACGGAGTAACGGTTGCACTTAAGAACAAAGGTGCGACTCTCAAAGGTGCAGACAGCTTTTTCGGCAAGGGCTATAAAGCATATACATATGAAGAAACGGGCGGTTTCTTTGAATATGCCGCAAATAAATCGAGAGATAAATATAGCTGGAACAGCGATGGATTCGATTATCCCGCAATGGTCGGAAGTCGTCAGGTTGCTGAAGCCAAAGCAGGTACCACGGGTGCAAGCGGAATTCAGATGCTTGGTTACTACAGATCCAGTGAAGGCCTTCTGAATAACTGGTTTGCGATAAAAATCAACGTTCCGAAGAGCGGCAAATATACTCCAAAGGCAAGCTATTGGAAGTATAATAAGGCCTGCGAGACATATCTTGACTATTACCTGATTAAAGATACAGGCGAAGAACTTAGTGTTGCTCTTGATGAAGCAAGACTTGAAGTTGACAGTGAGTATTACATAGGCAGCAAAAACTGTGTTGACACAACTGCCGCAGGCGCACAGACAATCGTTCTGAATGAAGCTTTTGAGAATGATGTAACTCTCGAAGAAGGCGAGTATTATCTTGTATATAAGCCTCGTGTGGTAACGGTGGCAGCGGACTATATCGGCAACTATGCTATGGCATCAAACTTCACTCTTGACGGTGGCAACACAGCTGACCCCGTTCCGATGGGAGCAACCGTCACCTGCGATTCCGACAGAGTTTTTGACGGCGGAGACACGGCGCAGCTTTCAGCATTTGTCTTTATGAGTGACAAGACGAAGAAGGAAGCCGGAGACGTAAAATATGTTTCGCTCACTCCCGAATATGCAACGATTGACGAAAACACGGGTCTCATCACGGGTGTTGCACCGGGTGAGGCGAAGTTTGAAGCAACAGTAACAGAAAACGGAAAAGAATTCAAAGCATATTATTCTCTCCCGGTTTCCGATAACAGACTTTCGGGTATAACTGTAAAGTATGCTCTTTCTTCATTGATAAAAAAGCTTAAAGCAGAGGGCGCAACGCTCAAAGGTGCAGACAGCTTCTTCGGAGAAGGATTCAATGCGTTTTCTTATGATGCGACAAACGGATTTTTTGAATATGCCGCTAATTTGTCAAGAGGAAAGTACAGCTGGAATGATGATGGATATGACTATCCTGCTTCGATTGGAAGCCGCCAGATTCTTGAAGCAAAAGAAGGCGCAAGCTCTTTCGGCGGTGTGCAGATGCTTGCTTATTACAAGGCATCTGAAGGGGAATTCAAAAACTGGTTTGCAATAAAGATTAATGTTCCGAAAAGTGGCGTCTATACTCCCAAAGCTTCATACTGGCAGTATAAGAAGCCCGGTGAAACAAAGCTTGATTTCTATCTTATAAAAAATACGGGTGAGGAGCTTAGTGTCGCACTTGACGAAGCAAGGCTTTCTCCCACAAGTGAATATTATATCGGAAGCAAAGATTGCGAAAACCCCAATGCAAGCGGCTCGCAGTCGTATACCTACGATGAAAGCTTCGGAACAACAGTTAATCTTGAAGAGGGCGAATATTATCTCGTCTATAAAACTCGAGTCATAACAAAGGCTGCAGACTATCAGGGTCACTATGCCATGGCATCGGATTTCACCCTTGATGGCGGAAACATAAAAGAACCGGCACCTATGATGGCACGCTTTTATTCCGATAAGAGTAGCATCTATTCAAATGGCGGAACGGCAAAGGTAAGCGCAACCGTATACCTGAGTGACGGAACCACGGTCGTTGTCGATGATGTTAAAGTAACTTCGCTCACTCCCGAACTTGCAGAAGTCAATGATACTTTCAGTGTAATCATCGGTAGAGGACTCGGAAAAGCAAAGTTTGAAGCTGAGATAACCTACGGCGGAAAGAATCTTTCCGGTGAATTTGAAGTAGATGTCGTAGAAAATCCGATAAAGCCGGGTGAAGGCTCTGTTGTCTACTATGATATCTCAACGTGGCTCGATAATGCAGAGGGTGCAGGAAACGGCCCCGACAGCTTCGGCGGTCTCGGCTATAAGGCGATGACATATGAATCGACCGACGGCACGTTTGCATATGCCGCAAACAAGACGAACGGTAAATACAGCTGGGAAACCGGAGGAAAAGAGTATTCCACATATTCAACAAGCTCCGACACGCGTTTCCGTATATCCAAAGGATCAAAATACAGCGGTCTTCAGATGTATGTCACAAGAAATAACTGGTGGGCACTTAAGGTAAAGGTTCCGAAAACGGGAATATATATGCCTGCGGCAACATACTGGGGATATAACAGATCGGGTGAGTCCTATATGGACTATTTCCTCATTAAGAACGACGGAACAGAGATGAGCGAACTTCTTGTCGATGCAAATCTCACGCCCAAGAGTGCAGGATACCTCGGAAGCATCAGGAACGAAGACCTGACCGTCAATGGCTCTCAGGGATATTTCTTTGATGTTCCCTTCGGAAGCCCCGTGACACTGGAAGAAGGCGAATATTACCTCGTCTATAAACCGCGCTCGGTTGAAGGTAAGGATACCTATAGCTTTGCATCGAACTTCTCTCTTGACGGTGTCAACTGCCTCAAGAGTCTCATTATTGATGTTGACACAGACCTTAACACGGGCGATTCGGAAACAATCAGAATTTTCCCGACCCGTCTTGACGGAACGGTAATTGATTTAAGTGATCTTAAGGTGACTTATGCAACCTCCGACAGAAACATACTCACAGTCAGTGAGAATGGTGTTGTCAATGCTATTGGTGACGGAAAAGCAACTATTACCGTAACCGTAAGCGATGAAAATGCATCGATAAGCAGAAAGCTTGAATTCACAGCATATGATGATTCCGGTGTTTCGGACACTGTGTTGAATCTGAGAGAAAAACTTTACGTAAATCAGGCAATTCTCCTCGATGCAGATGCTGTTATGAACAGCGGAAACATTATCGACATTCCCTCCGATGCCATCACATATGAGATTGCGGATAAGAATATCCTCAAAGTCTCCGAAGGTGTTCTCACTGCGATTTCCGAAGGAAAAACAACTGTTAAAACGACAGTTGCTTTCCGCGGAACAACTCTTGAATATGAAACAGAAATAACTGTTGTTCCGGGAACAGGTAAAACAGAACCCACAATCTATACTTATGAACAGCGCCAGAATGCTCTTGACAATGCAGCTAAGTATAGCTGGGCAGCGAATACTGCAAAAAACTATGCAAAAACAGGCGATAAGTCTATTGATTGGGCAGAAGCGGTTCATTCTCAGATTATCGGTGAAGGAATCCCGCGCGGACGACAGATAGGTCGCCCGGGTGATGATCGCTATGAATATTGCCGCTACTGCACTGTAAGAATCGGCGATTTTACGTGCAACTTTGTAGGACGTCCGTGGAAGGTGCAATGTCCTGAGTGTAAGCGCCTTTTCCCGGCAAATGATTTTGAAAAATTCTTGAAGCTTGGTCTTGATCAGAAGGGTTTCTATGATGTCGACAGAGCAAGACAAACCCACCACGAAATGCTCTTCCACGGAGATGGAAGTGAATGTACCTGTGAGAAACCGAAAACTGCAAATACTCCTGAATGGTATATCTTCTATGGCTATGGTAATCCCGAAGGATACCTTTATAATGATCTTTACCCCGAAATTATAAAGAGTAATATGGACCCGTGGGGCAACAAGATAACATGGAATAAGGATGCAGACGGAAACGACATCGGGGCAGAGCTCGGCACATATCGTGATCCTGAAACAGGCGAAGTCCTCTGGACGGGCGGCTCGATGTGGGGCGGTGATGACGGATGGGGCTATGTTCCCGGAAGAAAATATGCCGATGACGGCAACCTCGAAGAACGTCACGGATATATCTCACTCTATGTTTATGAGTTCTGGATGACCATATACGGTCATGTCAAAAACCTCAGCGAAGCATATGTCTATACAAGCGATCCGAAATACGGAAGAGCGGGAATCATCCTTCTCGACAGAATAGCGGACGTATGGCCGCATTTTGATTCATACTATTTCAAAGACCTGGTTCTCAATACCTCCGGCGGTCACGGTGCAGGTGCAGCAGTAGGGCGAATAAACGACCACAACCTCGGCAGATATTTCGGCTATGCGGCAGATGCATTCTTCCCGATGATAAACGATCCGCAGGTCATCAAGAGACTTTCCAATGATGCAATAAAATACGGTCTTGATAATCCGAAGACGAGTTCAGATCTCATCTGGAGAAACATAGCAGACGGAATCCTTGTTGCAAATGCAGATATGTGTATGGACGGAAGAATCAATGGTAACTTTGGTCAGGCGCAGTCAGTTGCAGCGATTGCGGCAATCGCTCTCAATGAACAGCCGAAAACCGATGAAATCATCGAGTGGCTCTATCGACCGACAGAACCTATTAAAGGTAATGCCCCCGTCAAGGGCGGTGACATCGAGCGAAAGATAATGAACGATGTTGACCGTGACGGAATGGGTAACGAAGCATCTCCGAGATATAATACCTCATGGGTCGGCGTTCTCGGACTCTTTGCAGATGAGCTTTGTAAGTATGAGGGTGATATGGAATATAATCCATATGCGAACCCGAAGTTTGCGAAGATGTATGATCCTCAGATGAATATTTTGCTTACACATTCAAAGCATCCGAACATCGGTGATGCAGGTGACCCTGCTTCCATAACCTTGAACGGCTCTGCGGCTGTATGGTATAACGCATTCAAAAAGATTGATAATGAATATTATAAGAAAAAGATTGCGCAGTATATCTGGTATTATACCGACGGAAATCTTTCACAGTTCGGAAATAACATTATGCTCAAAAATCCCGGCGGGGCAGAGGATGAGCTTCTTAAATATATCGATAAAGATGCTTCTATGGGAAGCCAGATGCTCACAGGCTATGGCTTTGCGGCACTTCGTGACGGTAAAAATTATAAATCCGTAAGTGCATCCTCTGATAATAATACCCAGCGTGACTTCTGGATGTGGTTCGGATATACAGGTGCATCACATGCACATAACGATGCACTCAACATCGGTATAGATGCATTTGGTCTTGACATTGCGCCTGACCTCGGATACCCGGAAGACACAAGCTACACGCCAAACCGTCTCCAGTGGGTAAACACAGCTCTTTCTCATAACCTGGTTGTAGTTGATGAGAAGGGACAGTCAGGTTCTACAAGAATCCACGGCTCTCCGATGCACTTTGATGACAGCGGAAAAGTCAAGCTTATGGATGCCGATATGAAGGAGGTCTATAAGCAGACTGAGAATTATCGCAGAACAATCGTTATGATTGAGGCAAATGACGATGTTTCTTATGGAATTGATTTCTTCCGTGTAACGGGAGGCAAGCATCACCTTTACAGCTTCCATTCTCAGGCAGAAAATGCATATCCCGTAGACGGAATCGAACTTACTCCCGACCCGGTTGTTCAGGATGCAAACGGAAATGATATCGTCGGAAGCTATGCAGGAGCTGATGTCCCTTATGGAAAAGACCCGTGGACACAGAACACCTGGTCTTATGAAACAAAGTATCCGAGAGGCTATACATGGCTTAAGAACGTCCGCCGTGACAATGCACCTGAAAATCAGTTCACTATTGAATTTGATGTAAAGGACTACCGCAAGGTACTCAAAGATAGCTCCGGAATAAAACTCCGCATGACTCAGCTTAATAACTTCACTCCTACCGAGGTTGCAATAGCCGGCGGATATATGACCGTGAAGAGCACAACAAAGATGATGCCTGAAACTTGGGATTATGTTCTTGTCGAGCGTGACGGAAAGGGAGAAGATCTTGATTCTCTCTTCACAACGGTCTATCAGCCGTATCGCAACACTCCGTATATTGAATCAATTGATGAACTTGATGTAAGCATCAAGAGTGGTAGTGAAAATTCGGGCGATATGGCGCGTGCGGTCAAGGTAAAACATACTGCAGAAAACGGCGGAAAGACTGACTATGTTGTCTACGCAACGAACAAGAATGTTGTATACACGATAACAGACGGCGATATGAGCTTTGACTTCAGAGGCTTTGTAGGAGTATACACCCTGAATGCAAACGGTGGAATAATCTACCGCTATGTAAACGACGGTGATATAATCGGCGAAGAGACAGGCAAAACAAGTGAATACACAGGTAAGGTTGTCTCCTTCCAGAAGGAAAATGCATTTGAAAACTATATTGATGTCGAAATCAATTGCGATGACCTTTCGGATCTTTCCGAAAAGTATATCTATGTCAACAACGATGGCGTTGAAAACGGCGTATACCGAATCGAGTCCGCAACAGACAGCGCGGAAGGCCTCCGCGAAGGATGCGTGCGCCTCGATCTCGGAACGGTAACTCTCATTCGCGGCCATATCGATCAGCAGGATCTTGATAAGGGTTATGAATATAATATCAAAGCGGGGCAGAGTTTCAGGATTCCGACATCGTTTGTCGATGAAAATGCACCGGAATTTGATCCGATTGGCAGAGATATCAGTGCGACGGCAGAAAGCACGATAAGTGTGACTGTTCGTGCAAAGAGCCCGATAAAGACGGACGCTCCCTCAATAACATATATCGCATCGGCTCTTCCGCGCGGCGCATCGTTTGACGGCGAGAGCGGAACGTTGACATGGAAGCCGACGGGCTCACAGATAGGCGAAAATCATATCGCGATCACAGCGCGTGACTCGGACGGAAGAGAGAGCACTCTCCACTTCGACATAATGGTCTACGGTGCAACAACCGGCGGTGGCGGCGGAAGCTCCGGCGCACCCTCGACACCGGGAACAAGCACACCGACCATCCCGCCGACACAATCGGATGAAAAGGACAATAACACGGGATCAAGCGACAATGTAGGGGACGGCGTCCCCGACGTCCCGCAAGCCCCCGGCAATGCAAGATTTATC
>JAZSHZ010000232.1:0-4296 GCA_045533555.1 Eubacteriales bacterium | reverse complement strand
TTTATATACAATGCTCCGTTTTTTGTAAATTGGTTTTGTGAAAATTTGAGACAGAACGCCCCATAGATCGTTCCCTATATATAAATTCCCCGCTTGTGTTCTTGTGCCTTTTTCGACATACTGAAACGGCGTGATTTTTATCTCGCCGTTTAAAATATGTCTTACCAGATAATTCCGCTGTTCATAACAGAATCATAGCGCTCTGTGTAGATTTCGAGGAGGCGGTCAACGCCCAAATCCTTGATTTCTTCAACGAAATCTTCCCACTCTGACATCGGTCTCTGACCAAGGATGAATTTGCTGATGTTCTCCTGGATAGAACCGTTGATCTGTGCGAAGAGGTCGCCTCTTTCGGTTGCGATATCATCCGGGAAACCGAGAACGTTATACGGGTTGATTCTCTCTGACTGGAAGCCGCGGCAGAATTCACCGCTTGCGCACTGCTCTTCGGAATAAAGTGCTTCGTTTGCTTCGGTGTGAACAACCTGATAAAGTCCGGGTGTTCCCATGCCGAGATCGCCGTAGGGGCTGCCGTATTCGTCAACAAGCCATTTCTTCTCACCGTCGACGACTTCGTATGTAACGCCTTCCTTGCCCCAGCTCTGGAATTCGATGCCCTCAGGTGAATACATCCAGTCAAAAAGCTTGATGGAGTTTGCCATATCCTTTTCTCTGCCTGTGTTGCAGATGACATAGCCTGCCATTTCATATGACTGGTTGCCGATCTCGTGATCGCCCTTGCCATTTGTCGACTTCGGCGGCTTCATAGCCGTCCAGGTGTATTCGGGATTGTTTGCTCGTGCGGGGACATTGAAATGGTCAATGCGAAGGAGATATTCAAGCATCATAAATCCGCGGTCGGTATTGACGAGCTCTTCCCAGCTGAGGGAGGGAATATCAAGGAAGTTCGGAGGAACGAGCTTTTCAGCAACCATCTTGCGGAAGAATTCGACCATTTCCTTTGCTTCGGGCTCGACGATACCGTAATGCCATGTTTCGTCGTCATAATCGTAATACGGATTGAGCGCGAAATGCTTTTTGAACATCGGACCCATAAGGTTCATGTTGCTGAAACCGCTTCTCATGCAGAGCGGATAGCTATCCGGATAAAGCTCTTTGAGCTTCTTTGCGGTTGCATAGAGCTCATCAATGGTTTCGGGCGGGGTGAGACCGTGCTTGTCAAAGATATCCTTGCGATACATCCAGGTTCTTGTGTTGCCGACTGTCTGGATGCCATAGTTCGGCGGAGCATAGATGTTGTTGTCACCGCTGATTCGGAGAATCATATTGTCAGCGCGCTCGCCTGCGGGAAGAGATTCCCAGAATGCCTTGTAGTTGGGCATAACGTCGAGGCTCTGGTTTACCGGAATAAATGCGCCGTCGGGGCCATACTCGTCTGCAAAGCCCTTTGCCGAGATGAGAAACATCATATCGGGAAGCTCGTCGGGAGATGTCATCATAAGGGGCATCTTTGTTGCCATATCGGTCGAAGGAACAGCGAGAACATCAAAGTCTGCGCCGGTAGCTTCTTCGAAAAGTGCCCACATCGGCCAGTTTTCGTTGTAGGGCCAGCTCGGGTGGGAGTCAACCATAAGACGAAGCTGTGTTCCTGCGGGGAAGAGCTTGTCTCCGCTTGCTTCAGTTTCTGTTACGGTTGTGTCGTCACCGGAAGGGCTGACACATGCAGCAAGTGAAAGAATCATAAATGCTGCGAGGAGAAGTGCGATAAGTTTCTTTTTCATTGCAATTTTTCCTTTCTCTGTTATTTATCTATTATCGATGCGGTTCATAGCATCGCAATAGCCTTTCTTATAGAGCTCGTCAACTCCGGGGGCAAATTCGCCCTTGAGGCGATATTCGTCGATAGCTCTGCCGCCTGCTTCATATCCGCCTTCCTTGAGCATCTTATCGCTCGGAACGTATGCAATAGCATCATTATATCCGAAGCAAAGAAGTTGCTTCTCGGGGAATGCCTCGCGAAGAACAGCCGCAATGTTGCAGCCGGGCTCGCCACCCATGGAGAGAATGTAGAAGTTCGGATTTATGCGAACCGCACCGCAGTTGAGCGGAAGCGGGTTCGGAAGATTGTCGTAGTTATCGAGGACATAGTCTGCGCGTGCCCAATGGAACTGACGTATGTTTTCACCCATGTCAGAGAGACTGCCGCGTTTCGGGGTGAAATGAGCATCAGGCGAATTTGCCTGGCGATCTTTTGTCTCCTGATAATATTCCTTCGGATTTTCAACAAGCGGAATATCGATCTTGAAAACATCGCTTCCGAGCTTTATCGGAAGAGTCTGCCATTCTGCGGAGATAAGCGCGGACTTGATGCGTTGAGTCATTGAATGCGCGACCTCATCGCAATCCTCATAGCTGATGCCCGTAAAACGCTGTGTTGCCGTTGCGCCTATGCGAAGCTTCGCATCCGAGCCAAAGCCCTGGAAGAAGATAGCTGTGCAGCCGTAGAACTCGGCTTCAACGCGCGCGCAGAGTCTTCCGGGATATTCCGATGAAAGAACGCTGTAAGCACTGAGGTTCGAGGGATGGCAAGCAAAATTCATCGCAAGAGCGCGCATTTTGCCGTTTTCGTCCTCCAACTTCAGGAGATAGAGGTTCTTGTCGCAATCGCCGTCGGGGCTCGGCTTGAATTCAATGGTGCCGTTCTGCGGAAGTCTGCGGCTGATATTCCATTCGCCGCGGATTGAGGTGTATTTCAATGTTCCGCTTCTGAGTGTAAGAATTGCGCGGTCGATGGATTTCTTCGCGCGGTCAAGAAGAAAAGCTTCATATTCGTCGGTATGCCAGACGAATTCATAGCCCTTGACTGCGGGGCCGAAGTGCGTGTGCGTATAGTTGACGTGAAGATTGTTTTCTGAAATATTGTATTTTTCTTTTATGTATTCGCGAAGAGCATTCGGGAGACTGTCATCGTGGAAAAGAAGATCGAAATTCATAAGAATAACGGTCTCGTTCTCATCGCGAAGGGCAAGAGTTCTGACGAAAAGGTCATCGTGAATGTCGGTGAAATCTGTTCCGAACATCGTTGCGAATCCGATCATAGGAATAGGGGATGTCGGTGTTATGATTTCTTTTGATGCACCGAAAAGAACTTTGGTGTTTGTTTCCATAAAAAACACTCCTTTCTTGAGTATATTATATTATAACACGGTTCACTATAATAGTGCAAATCTTGCCAATGTTTTTTGCGACGACTTTTTGTTGGACAAAACTTTAAATATGGTATATAATAAAAATAAATTATGAAGGAGGAGGTTGTTTTTATGCAAAATGTCGAGCTTTTGCCACAGCGCCCGGGAAGATTGCCCATAACCGCTGAAAGTAGTAATTATCGCAAAAAAGATGATGTGCATATGCATGATTACATTCAGGTGTTTTGCGTAAAATCAGGAAGCTGTATTCATAATATTGACGGCGATTCTCAAAAGCTTCTTCCCGGTGAAATTTCAATAGTGCCGACATTCAAACCCCATTACATAGATACGAGTGAAAGTGAGCTCGAGCTGATAGGTGTGGATATGGATTGCAGCGTTTTCAAGTTTTCTGCATCTGTCCGCCCCTGGAATTTCTTCGATTCCTGCATTTCTCCGTTATGTGACACAGTCCTGAAAAAGAGTCATGTTTTCCGATTGAGCGAGGAAGCGACGGAGGAGGCGTTTTCGGTTTTTTCGGATATGAAAAAACTGAGCATGAATCCATCGGATGGAAGTCAGCTCATAATGTGCGGGAAGACGGTTGAGCTTCTGTCGCTTGTAGCGATGCAGTCCGAAGAACTTGTCGGCAATCGCGATACGGGCAACTGCGCTCCGATGCACGAAGCATTTTCTTATATTCATAAAAACTATAATAACGATATCTCGCTTGAAAAGATAGCCAAAGCCGCAATGATCTCTGAGCGGACCCTGTTCCGTATGTTTGAGGATAGTATGAACACATCCGTCCATTATTACATACAGCAGTTAAGACTTAACCGTTCAAAGGAACTTCTTGCGGAAACAGACAGATCGATCCGTGATGTGGCAAACGATTCGGGCTTTGCATATCTTTCAAACTTCCACCGGTTCTTCAGAGTTAGCACGGGTATGTCTCCGTGTGAATTCAGGGAGAGAGTAAGAAAAAAACTGTAATGACAAAACCGCGAAAGCATTTGCTTTCGCGGCAGCGTGTCGATAAACTTATCGACACGCTGAGAGATTGTCCAAAAGGGTGCAAGATTATTCAAACCGAACCCGAAGTAGTACGTTGGTACGTCGAGAGGTGAGGTTTGAACAAAACAAG
>JAZSHZ010000032.1:0-4161 GCA_045533555.1 Eubacteriales bacterium | reverse complement strand
GGAAGAAGTAATGAAGGGAGATGTTGTCTCTCTCGTTCCGACAGTAACGCTCACGCGGGGAAGAGTAACCGCAAGCCCTGCTGCAGTGACGACGTATAAGTCGCTCACTCCTGAAATCGCGACTGTATTGGGCGATAAGCTCACCGCAATCGAAGCCGGTGTCGCCGAGATAGAGGTAACAACCGTATTCAACGGTGTCACAAAGACTTCGGTTGTCGAAATCGAAATAGTTGATGAAGGCATGGTTTCCTTCACAGCAACTGCAGGCGGAAGCGAAAGAATCCGCCTTACAGACAAAGAAAACGACACGGTTCCGCTCTTTGTCAAGGCATACAGCAACCTCGGTAAGGAACTCGATATGACAGGTGCAGAGCTTGATATAGTTGCTCTCACTCCCGAATATGCGACGATTTCCGAAAGCGGAGAGCTCAATCCGATATCGGAAGGCAATGCCCGCTTTGATGTAACGGTAACTCTCAACGGCAGAACGAGAAGTGCGGAAATAACTCTCCCCGTTGTTCTCGGAAAACTTGAGGGAAGCTACTATACTCCGGAAAAAGTTGAGATTGTCCGTGAGAATGTCAAGAAATATGACTGGGCACGCACTCAGGCAAACAATTATAAGAAGATCGCGGATAAATATGTCGAAAAGCTCGACCTGATTTATGATCTTATCCCGTCGGAAGGAATTCCGCGCGGCGCATATATGGGACTTATGGAAGATCCTTACGGAACATATTGTCGCTATTGCGGAGTCGACCTTATGGCGAAATACGGCCAGTTTACATGGCTCACAGACCCGATTGCAAAACCGTGGAAGATTCAGTGCCCCGATTGCCGAAGACTCTTCCCGTCGAATGATTTCGGAAGCTTCTATAAGCTTGGTCTCAATGA
Source organism: Eubacteriales bacterium (assembly GCA_045533555.1). Lineage (GTDB taxonomy): Bacteria > Bacillota > Clostridia > Oscillospirales > JAAYXM01 > SIG480. The sequence goes on along the minus strand of JAZSHZ010000032.1, from coordinate 3,267 downwards.
ATACGGCGAATTTGACCGTCAGAGAGCGCTCGATAAGCACGCCGAAATGTTCGGTGACCCGAATGCGGAGAAGGGCTCGAAGGCATATTACGGCTACGGTAAGGGATATCTCAAAAATGAGCTTTACCCTGAAATCGGCAACCGTGATGAAAACGGAGAGCTTAAGGTCAAGTCCATTAACTGCGGCCAGGGTCTCAGACCGGGCGAAACAGTTGAAACATGGGGCGTCGATGATGGCTATGGCTATTATCCGCTTGATGAAAGCGGAAATCCGTTCAAGGCTCCAAACGGAGTAGCGGAGCGCCACACATATATCGCGTATTATACTCACTTCGGTCTCTGGTATCAGCTTACCGACTACGACAAAAACGGCGCAATTCTCCCGAAGGCAATAACAAATTGCGCAAACGCATATCTCTACACGGGCGAGATCAAATACGGAAGAACGGCTGCAATTCTTATCGACAGAATCGCAGACTTCTATCCCGATTATGACACATCGCTCTGGAAAAACATTGTATCGAACTCCGATGGCGGAATCTATACAGGAAAAACCGTCGGATGTATCTGGGAATGCGGCGAGGTCACAACGAGAATGGAATGCTATGATATGGTATTCGATGTCTATGAAGACCCGTCCGTTATCAAATACTTAAGCGACAAATCAAAGCAGGTCAAGATGCGCCATTCAAAGGAAAGTGCATCGCAGATAAGAACAAATGTTGAAGACGGTCTTATCAGAACAGCACTTGAAGGCCTTCGTGATTGCTCGGTCTCCGGTAACTTCGGTATGCCGCAGGCGGCAAACGCGATGGGCGCGGTCGTTCTCGATTCAATGCCCGAGACGAAGGAATGGCTTGAATACCTTATGGCTCCGGGCTGGGTACGCTCCGCAACGGCAGAATGCCGCGGTGGCGGTATTGACGAAGTTCTCGTCAATACAATCGACGGCGACGGTATGGGTAACGAAGCATCAAGCTACAACAACACATGGCTCGGAAACCTCGTCAAGGTTCAGCGCGTTCTCGAAGGATATGAGAGATATCAGGAGGCAAATCTCCTCAATCATCCGAAATATGTTCAGATGCTTCACGCTCTCTACCCGCTTATGATGGATTACTACACACCGCAGATCGGTGACTCCGGCTCAACAGCAGGTGCAGGACACTGGTGCGGCGTAACCGGTATCCGAGACGGTTGGGAGGCATTTGCGGATCCGATATTTGCTCAGGTTTATTATGACCGCTATGGATATAAGGGTGTAATATATCCGATAACCGTCCGCAATCCGGATTCACTTGAAACCGAGATCCGCGAGGTTATCGAGGAATACGGCACGCTTGATCTCGATTCCGAGATGATGACCCACTTCGGCCTCGGCATGCTCCGCGCAGGTAAGAACTATAAGCTTGTCACGGATGCTACTAAAACAAATACATTCAGAAATACCTGGATGTACTTTGGTTCAAACTCAGGTCACGGACATAACGATACTCTCAACCTTGGTATGACGGCATTTGGTCTCAACTATATGCCGGATCTCGGTTATCCGACCCTTACGGGAACAGACCCTGAACGTCTCCAGTGGACGGGTGTCTCGCTCTCGCATAACACGGTAACGGTCAATGAGAGAAATCAGCAACTCAATGAAGAGGTCCGCGGTAAGGCAAAGCACTTCTCCGATGACGGAATGGTTCAGCTTATGGATGTCTCAACTCCGTATGTCTATGATGAAACGGATGAATACAGAAGAAGCGTTGTTACGGTCGATATCGATGACAGTGTTTCCTACACAGTCGACTTCTTCCGAATCCTCGGCGGAGATAAGCATACATACAGCTTCCACGCACAGTCGAATGAAATCAAGGGTACTGAAGGTCTCGAGCTTGTTCCGCAGGCGGATGACAACGGAAATTATATAGGCTCATACGCAGGACCTGAGGCGGCATACGGAAAGGATCCGAACTCGCCTGCATCCTGGGATTATGAAACTGTATATCCGCGCGGATACACATGGCTTAACAATGTTGACCGTGACGGGAATCCGGATGGAAAGTTTGAAATTGATTTTGCGGTAAAAGACTTCAATAAGATGATAAAGGATTCCAAGGGGCTTGCACTTCATATGACGATGTTCAATGGAAGAAACGTCGAAAACGGCGCAAGCTGCGATGTCGCTATTGCTGACGGTTATCCGCCGAGAAAGGCAGAAAATAAGAACATAGACAGACTCAAATATGTCCTTGTCAGAAACAGTGGCGAAAACCTTGACACTCTCTTCACAACAGTCTTTGAACCCTATCGCACGACACGCGCGCTCACATCAAGCGAAGAACTTGCGATGGAAATCACGGACGGCGCGGAAGAAGCAAAGGATGCACATGCGGCAATCAAGATTACGCATACAAGCGGAAGAGTCGATTATATCTTCTATGCAACAAACAATAAGGTAACATACAAGGTAACTGATGCTGACCTCGAACTCGCGTTCCGCGGTTTCATCGGTGTGTACACTGTCAATTCAGAAGGCGGAAGCACCTATAAATATGTCCACGACGGAGATATGGTTGGTGAGCAGGTCGAAGGAAAGAGCGTTGTTGAAGGCGTTGTCAAGTCCTTCACGAAGGAGCTTTCGACAGAAAATGAAATTGTCATTACTCCGACAGAGCCTGTAACAGATGAGGAACTTCTTGATATTTCAAGCAGATATCTCTTTGTTGACAACGGCCCGACGACAAGAAGCGGTTCTTATAAGATTATCGGTGCGGAGCGCCGCGGCGATGATATCGCAATCAACGTCGGAAGGGTAACTTCGATCCGTAAATACAAGAACACAAATGAGCCGGAGCTCGGATATGTCTATATCATTGGTGAAGGCATGAAGGCAAGAATACCGATGACGATCGTTAATGACGGCTCACCCGAGTTCGCTCCGATGAGTGATGAACTTTCAACAACTGCGGGAAGCTCGATGACATATGTCATCAAAGCAACCAGCCCGTATGATGAGAAGGTAACGTATAAGCTCGCAGCAGGTCCTCGCGGTGCGGTGGTAGATGAGGAAACAGGCGCACTCACTTGGAAAGCAGAGAGCTCGCAGGTTGGCGAAAACCTCTTCAAAGTAATTGCAATTGACGAATCGGGAAGACAGAGCACAAAGAACTACACAGTCAGGGTCTATGGATCTACCGGCGGCGGGGGCGGCGGAGCAGGCGCACCGGCCACACCGGGAACAAGCACGCCGACGGTTCCTGCCACCAAACCGGG